>DATAMU010000493.1:0-9416 GCA_036266605.1 Candidatus Acidiferrum sp.
TCGCTGGCCAGCTCAATTCCAAAATCGACATCGTGGATTACGTTGCGCTCGATCAGTACGCGTGTTCCCCCGTCAACGTAAATCCCGTCCGAAGATTGATCGTTGCCGTACGCTGGATTTCCGCGTGACGTGATGTTGTAAACCAGATTCTCGCTGACGATACCGTCGCGCGCCTGATCGACCGCAGGATCGGGTGCCGTGCGCTCAAAACCGATGACGTCGATACCGATATTGTTGTTGTCGTGGACGGTGTTGTGCGTGATGCGGAAATTCGTGACGTTTCCATTCACCACCAGCGACTCGCTGGAACCGGTTTTGAGGTGATGGACTTCGTTGCCATCAATGACCAAGTCGGTGATCGGAGTCTTCGCGTCGGTGCCGTACACCGCGATGCCGAATCCATTGCCGCCGCTGCCGGGTTTATCACGACCGGGAAAAGTATTCTCAATGTGATGGACGTTGTTCTGCAGGAGTTCGATGTGCGAGCCGGACCCGGTAACGCTGATTCCCAGCGGAGTCAGGCGATGTTCGGCGGTGCGAAGATTGCGAATCTCGAGGCCCTGGACTCTCAAATAACTTTGGTTGTGAATCGTGAGGATGCCGGTTCTGGCAGTTGGCGCGAAATGTGTCGCGTCCAGAATTGCGCTTTCACCCGGGTAACTTCTGAACGTGATGAATCCATCACTCGAATTTCCGGATGCGTTGAAGCTTACGAGCTCTTCGTACACTCCCGCGCGAATGTTGACGGTGCTGCCCGCGCGAGCCTTATCTACGGCGTGTTGAATCGTGCGCCATGGCGCAGCTTCCGTGCCGGAGTTTGAATCGTCTCCGTTTGTGGCTACGTAAAAAGACGTGTTGGTCTGCCCGAACGCGACCGATGCGCACACTAGTAGCGCCAAAAGAGTCAGAAATTTCACGTGCGTCTCCTATTCAATAATTCTTATTCAAATATTTCTTGAGCAGAATCGTCTCCGCTTCACTGCGGCGTCGCCTCAAGAAGAAGATGTTTCGAGAAATCCGCAGACAGATGCGCGACCGGCCCGTGAACAACTCCGAAGTCTTTTCCATCCACGTAGTCAACGATGTGATATGCGCGATCGTCCAATCCACGTAACTCCAGCGCGCCCTTCCAATCCGCGGCGTAAAACGCGTAATACACCTTCTTGTCTTTGCGAATGACGTGCGCTTCGGGCAAATCGAAACCGATATCGTAAAGCTCGCCGAGATATTGTCCGCGAGCGAGATCTTTCTCCTGATAAAGCTCGAGCCATTTGGTGAAACTTTTCTCGCGCTCGGGTGTGAGATCGAACCGCCCGTGCTTTTCGACCAGCGACGGCAACACGAACTGCGTGCCGACGACCCCGCCGATGCCGAGCGTGGAAGCGAAATCGTCGTGATTGTCGCTGAGCTCGACGTGATCGCCGAAGTAGGGCACATCGTCGCCCATCAAGCCTTTAATCGTTTTGCCTTTCGATCGCACTTGAAACGAACCTTTGGGATCGGAGGCAACCGACATGTTGAAGTGCGGCATGGTGTAGAAAGAAAACGCGGTGCCGCACGGGCAGAACTCGACGAGCGATCCGGGCTTGGCACTCTGCGCTTCGTCGTAAATAGCCTTGAAAAACTCGGGCAGAGCTTCGACTGCGTCCTCTGGCCGTTTGTGATGGTGGGCTGGGTTGAAACACGGCGGCACGCCATTCATATGCTGGCCGTCGAGTTTGAGGCCGTCGAATCCCCAATCGACGAGGATCTTGCGCACCAGCGCTTTGTGATATTCCACGACGCGCGAGTCCGCCGGGCATAGATAGTCGGAATTCCACCATGAAATTTTTTGGCGCGAACCGTCTTTGTTCAGCAAGGCGAGATCAGGTTGGTTCGTCAGCAACTTGGAGCTGGGGACCGCGCTAAGCGGCGACCACCAAAGTTGCGCTTTAAATCCTTCCTGGTGGATACGTTCGACCATTGCCTTGATGTCGGCATCGCCACCGGGAAATTTCTTGGGATCGAGTTGCCAATCGCCGTAGTCGTTCTGCCAGCCGTCGTCGAGCGTGACCCACTTGAATCCCATCTTCTTGACGGTCGGCAGAGTGTCATAAACCTGTTGCGGCTTGAAGTCGCGCCCGTAGCCCCAGGCGCACCAGATCGCGCCAAATCCGTCGGTCGGCGCGGACGCCATTTGGAATCCTTGTTTCGACATGAAGTGGCGAAACGTTACGAGGGTCTTGAAATAGTCGCCGTTGTGAACGGCGACGAACGAACGAAATGTGTGAAAGCTCTCGGCAGGCAATAGCTCCAGGTCCTTGCGATATTGCACGCCGACGCGAGCCTCATTTGCGCTAGGCATCGAGACCGGCAGCGAGATCAGACGCGGCCGCGGGTCCACCAGGCCGACGCCAATGCCCACATCTTTCCACCACACATCGACAATGGGCGTGCCGCCACCGTAGTCGGTGTCGTTCATGCCGAGATAATTTTGTTGAGAAAACCCCGCGTGGAGCGGTAGCACCCAATTGGGCCGCTTCTCGTAGGATCCACTTTGATATGACCAGAAGGGGACTTGCCCCGCCGCAGCGCCACTCTGCGCATCAATCGTGTAGGCGTTGTTGTTCCACTCGAGAATCGCGAGCTTCGATTTCCCGGTATTCGTGTAGTTGACGTCGTAGACAGCAAGATTGGGGAAGTCGTCGTAGATGGTGACCGACACAGTTTTTCGCAGCACGCCGGATGTGCCGGTGACGGTCAGTTTTTCTCCACTGCCATAGTTGTCAGAGACGTGTTCGCGCGATTGCGATGCCACAGCAAAGTCATTCCAGGAACGATCGCTTCCCTTCACGGTCTCGGAGGCTGAGAATGCGCCGAAAGGAGTTTCTTTGCCATTGAGTCGCGCGACAACGCGACTGTGCATGTTGTTGTCGAATTCAATTCGCAGGTCGGGGCTCTGGATGCTCGGCCGTTCCGCCGGAAGAGGAACGGCGGCCGTCGCGGATTTATCGGGATGCGCGGCTACCTGTCCACCGGCGAGCACCGCCGCAAGAATGGCTACCGCAAAGAAAATTTTCGTCATGGTTTTATGCCGATTTGAAGCACCCTCATTTTCCCTGAGAATCCTACCCGCTTCTGGTAGCGGCAAGGGTCGCTTTCGAACTATTTCTCTTTATATCTTTTTGTTTCGCTTGTCTAGGTTAAACATTCCAACGCCAAGCAGCGATAGAGGAAGTACATACGGCTACCGGGCACTAGCCAAATCGCCAGGATCGGGAAAGCGAGCCCGGCGGTCTCTCGATTGTGACGCCCCGGTGGGCACATCCGTTGCAGTGTGCCTGATGAAATTGACTTGAGCTGAATGTTTGCCTGAGGTGAGGCGCAGGAGTAGACTTCGGCGCCAGTGCCGGATAATCCTCAAATTGTCGGTCGGAGCGTTGGCCACTATACCGTCGTCGAAGTCATCGCAGGCGGCGGGATGGGCATCGTTTACAAGGCGGAGGATACGCGTCTTGGGCGACCAGTGGCGCTGAAATTTCTTCCCGACGACATTTCGCATGATCCCCAGGCAATCGAGCGATTTCAACGCGAGGCGCGCCTGGCGTCGTCGCTGAATCATCCGAACATTTGCACGATTTATGACGTTGGTGAGTTCGACGGACGGCCGTTTATCGCGATGGAATTGCTGGAGGGCCAGACGCTGAAGCAGCGCATCGCCAAAAAGTCTGTCGGGCTATCGGAATTGCTGGAAATCGCGATCAACATAACGGATGGGCTGGAAGTTGCGCACGCCAAGGGCATCGTACACCGCGACATCAAGCCCGCGAATATCTTTCTGGTCGATCGGGGGCCGGCAAAGATTCTGGATTTCGGCTTGGCGAAACTGGCGGCGTATCGAGAGCTTGCCCAGGACGGTGCGAGCGAATCTTCGATTCCAACGCAGGTACATTATCTGGATCAGGGACAAACGAGCCCAGGCACATCGATGGGCACGGTTTCTTATATGTCGCCGGAACAAGCGCGGGGTGAAGCGCTGGATGCACGCACGGATTTGTTTTCGCTTGGCGTGGTGATCTACGAAATGGCGACTGGTGTTCCGCCATTCGCAGGTCCCGTCCCAGCGCTCATCTTCGACGGAATCCTGAATGCAACGCCAAGGCCCGCCACCAAGGTAAATCCGCGATTGCCGCAGGCGCTCGAAAGTATTCTGGAAAAGTCACTCGAGAAGGATGCGGCGCTGCGTTATCAAAACGCCGGCGAACTTCGTGCGGATTTGAAGCGATTGAAACGGGACACGGACTCCGGCCGATCGGCGGCGATCAGCGCTCACGCTGACGAGGGCGGAAGAGGCCGCCGATCGAACGTATCCCCTCGGCAACTCATTTGGGGAGCGATTGCGGCTGCTGTGGTGCTGATTGTTGCGGCTCTGGTCGGCTACTTTGCGACACGTTCGGTTCCACTACCTCGAATAACGCGGACCACGCAGCTCACGAGTACGAATCCGCCGAAGTCGGGCATCGTGACCGACGGCGCGCGGTTGTACTTCATCGAAGGCTTATCGAAGTTGTCGCAGACTTCAGTGACCGGCGGCGAGACGTATCCGGTGAAGACCGAGCTAGAGGACACCGGGTTCGCAAATGTGTTTCATATTTCGCCGGACCTCTCGACATTGCTGATGAACACAGCGTTAGGGACAGCTCTGGACGGGCCGCTTTGGGCGGTGCCGGTGCTCGGCGGTACGCCGCGACGCTTGGGAACTGCGAGTGGACATTGTGGAGCGTGGTCGCCCGACGGCACGAAAATCGCGTATTGCAAAGGCAACGACGTATTTCTGGCGGATAAAGACGGCGGCAACGAGCGCCGCCTGCTGACGGCAGCAGGGACGCCGAGTTATTTACGATGGTCGCCCGATGGATCGGCTTTGCGCTTCACGGTGAGCGATCCGCGCACCAACGTGCGCGCCATCTGGCAAGCATCCGCCGATGGTACGGACCTGCATATGCTTCTGCCGGGCTGGAATAGTTCACCGAACGAGTGTTGTGGAACTTGGACGCCGGACGGAAAGTATTTCGTGTTTCAGGCAACAGGAGGCGGAACCGAAAATCTCTGGGCGATACGCGAGGGCGGCAATTTTCTGTCGTCCAAATCGGAGCCGACACAGTTAACCACCGGACCGATGAACGTGGGAACACCGGTCCCCAGCATCGATGGCAAGAGGCTATTCGTTCAAGGCTGGCAACCGCGCGGAGAATTGGTTCGGTACGATTCGCGATCCTCGCAGTTTGTACCTTATCTGGGCGGAATCTCGGCGTTGGGAATAGATTTTTCTCGGGATGGGCAGTGGATGGCGTACAACGATGCCACCGACGGCACGCTGCGGCGAAGCAAAGTGGATGGCAGTCAGAAGCTTCAGCTCGTTTCTCTGCCCATGGTCGCTTATCTGCCGCGATGGTCTCCCGATGGCAAGCAAATCGCTTTTTTTGGGCATCCGCCGGGAGAGCACTTTCAACTTTATGTGATACCAGCGGAGGGCGGTTCTCCTGAGCTGCTCTACCACGACGATACGAATCTCGCCGATCCGAGTTGGTCACCGGATGGGAAGTCATTGGCTTTTGGCGAAAATTCCCTCAACAATCAAGGATCGGCGGTCTACACACTCGATCTCAAGACGCGAAAAGCAACGAAGTTGCCCGGCTCCGACGGATTGTATTCACCGCGCTGGTCGCCGAATGGGCGCTACATTGCGGCTATTTCGCTCGATTCTCTCAGGCTGATGCTCTTTGAGGTCAGCACTCAAAAGTGGAGCGAGCTTGCCAAAATCTTCGTTGCGTATCCGAACTGGTCGCGAGATGGCCGCTACTTGTATTTCGACGGAACTCTCGACAACAAGGAGAGTTTTTTTCGCGTGCAAGTATCCGACGGAAAACTCGAACGGCTTTTCAGCCTGGATGGGTTTCAACCGGCTAGCGGGCCGTTTGGAATTTGGAGCGGCCTGGGTCCAGACGGAACGCCGCTGGTCGTGCGCGATGCGAGCATTCAGGAAATTTACGCGCTGGACTGGGACGCGCACTGAACCATCGCACAGCGAGATACTTTGAGGGAGCCATCCGAGAGCTGTTACTGGAGCTTGGCGTACTCTGATTTTGCTTGTACAAGGACAGGAATGTTTGGATCGGCGTCCTTCCAGAGCGTGAAGAAATCGTTATACGCGGCGCGAGATTTCGCCGTGTCTCCTGCTAACGCGTAAGAACGCGCGAGGCCCAGATGGGCCAGGGCGCCGATAGGCTCATCGAGAACGACACCGGGCCAATCCAAGATTTTCTGAAACTCGGCCACTGCCGGCGCTCCTTGATGCGCCGCGAGAAGAGCTTCGCCTCGAACGTAAACGGGATAGAGGTTCGTTCGGAGAGTGTTGCTGCCGGGGACGCCTAGCTCGTAAGGCGAAGTGACGGCGAGAGCTTCGACGGCTTTCGATCCGTTGCCGGGAACTGCTAGAGCAAGCTGGGCGCGCAACGTTGGCGAGTAGTTGAAGCGGACGATGGTGTCGTCGGGAAAACGTTTGTCCAAATCATCCGCAAGAATTTTTGCGCGTGCTGAATCACCGATCAAGGCAAGCGCAAGTGCCGCTGCGTATTGCGTGTCGCGGCCGTTGGACTTGGCAAGGGCATCGGTCACACGCTGCCTGGCGTCCAAGGCGTTTCCAAAAAGGGCTTCGGTTAGGGCGGCGGCAGCTTCACCGTCGGCGGTCATTTCTTTGTCGCCGGCGCGTTGGGCGGAGCTTGATTCTTGCCGAAAGAAGTCGCGAGCGATGCGCAATTTTCCCTGGTACGCCGCGGTTGCAGCCTCCAGACCGAGCATGACGCTTTCTTTTCCGGGTTTTCCCGTTGCCCACGAAACCTGCTCTGCCATCCCGGGCGTATCCGATTTGAGGAACGCGAGTTCGTAGAGGCTAATGCGCAATGCGGCTGAATCGAAGTTCTTGGAAATCGCTTCGTCGACGACTGCGCGAGTTTCGTCAAGGCGTTTCAGATAAAGGTACCCGAGGGCGAGATTGCTGTAGCTCAAGCTATCCGGCGCACTGATGCGCATTACCTCGCGGAACTCCGAGAGCGCTTTGTCGTGTTGTCCGAACGTCTGGAAGATGACACCGAGGTTGGTCGGGGCGACTTCCTCGCGCGGGTAGATTTGCGACCAGAGTTCGTAAACCTTGCTTGCTTTCTCCAAGTCTCCCGTGCCGAAGTCATAGTAGTGCGACTCGATGTAAAACTTTTCCCATTCACTGACGCGAGAGCGAAGCTCGTAGGACTTGCCGACATTTTCCGCTGCGAGGGTTTTCTCGCCGAGGTTGCGATACGTAGTGCCGAGGATCGCATACGCCATGGCGAAATTCGGGTCCAGCTGGATCGAGTGCTCTAACAAAGGTATGGCAGCGGGATAGTCGGCTTTGACCGTCAAGGTGCGGCGCCCGAGGCTGTAAGCCTGAAGGGCCTCAAGCGACGGAGTCGTAGCCTGCTCGATGGGCGTATCGAGTTTCTGAATCGTTTTTAGGGATTCTCCCAGTTGCTCACGAAGCTTGGTCGAAGCCGTACCCAAGGCGCCGAGAACGGCTTCTTTGCCGTTTGCGGTAACTTGTTGCTGAGCGACCGAATCTCCCGTCTGACAATTGACGGCGCTCACGCCCACAACATATTGATTGCCAATATTGGAAATCGAACCGCCTAGATAAACTTTGCTTCCAAGACGCTGGCAGAGGTCGCCGGCCATCTTGGGCGAAAGTTTGCTGTCCGGCGGGACTCCCATCAGCCGCAGTTCTTGCTGAATTCGTTGCTCAGAAATCAGACTCAAGAACGGAGATTGCTGGAGCTGCGCCGCGAGTCCTTGTCGCAACGTTTCGTCAAAAACGGGATCGCCGGTTTTGTTGGTGAAATTGGCGAGAACGATCGTGTCGGCTTGAGTCAGGGCGTGTGCACGGCGCGTGTTGTAGAGCCATCCGCCAAGCGCCAGTATCGCGACTAAAACGGCACAGCCGATGCCTATCGCTTTCCATCTCAAACCCGAACCGCTTTTCTGCGCAGAAGCCGCGACCGCCGCCGGCACCGATACGGAAACGGTCGTCTGCCCGGATTCGGTAACCTTTCGCAGCGCCAATAAATCCGCGCGAACCGTGGCGGCGTTTGCGTATCGTCGATCGCGATCTTTCTCGATGCACTTGTTAATGATTTCTTCGAGTTGCGGCGGCAATTGTGGATTCAGGCTCCGCACGGATTCAGGCGCACGGGTGAGAATCGCCTCGATGATCGCTCCGCCGGTCCTGCCGCCAAACGCTGCTCGCCCGGTCGCCATTTCATAGAGCAATAGACCCAAAGCGAAAATGTCCGCCCTGGGGTCCAAGTCGTCGCCGCGCACATGTTCCGGCGACATGTAGGCTGGTGTGCCGCTGATAATGCCGACGATCGAGATGCTCTCTTCGGTCGTTTTTGACGCAGAATCAGCGGGCGTGCTTCCCACAACACCTTTGCTGACAAGTTTGGCGAGACCAAAATCCAGAACCTTCGCCTGGCCATCCTTGGTCACGAAAACATTCGATGGCTTGATGTCGCGGTGAATGATGCCCTTGCTGTGCGCAGCTTCTATCGCACTGCTGATTTGAATCCCAAGATCGAGAATCTGCTCGATCGGGAGAGGCTTTCCGTTGATGTGCTGGCGCAAAGTTTCGCCGTCGATAAACTCCATCGCGATAAACGGAGCGCTGTCCTGCTCGCCGATGTCGTAGATCGTGCAGATGCCGGGATGGTTGAGCGCAGACGCGGCTTGCGCTTCGCGGCGAAAGCGCTCCAGAGCCTGCGAATCCTGAGTCATACCGTCGGGTAGAAACTTCAGCGCAACAGAGCGGTCGAGCCTCGTATCGATGGCCTTAAAGACGACACCCATTCCTCCAGCACCGAGCTTCTCCACGATTCGAAAGTGAGAAATGGTGCGGTCAATCATGATTGAGTTGGTTCGGGTGCAATCGGCGATTCAGGTTAGAGGGTTTGGTCCGTCAGCGTATCGTCATCCGCTTTTCGACGCTCGGTCTTGGGCGGCCTCGGCGATCCCAACACGTTGATCGCCCGGGAGCCGTCGCCGTAAGCGGCCAGGTCCACGGTTTGTTCCAACTCCAACGCAACGTTCTTGTTGCATACACTGCAAACGAGCGCGCCATAAGCGGAGCTGTCTTTTTGGATGAAGACGTTAAAGCGCATGACCCGTTCACAACAAACGGGAATCCAGATGTTTGACGTGAGGGGTGAAGTCAAGGCTCACCTGTCCAGAACCACTTGGCCGGGAGTATACACCGAAACCGAGCCGCCATAGCTCCAATGGACAAAGTCAGAGGGGCACGCGAATCGCAGCAAATAAGAAGCTTCGGTCGAGAATAAGATGGAAATTGGTAC
>DATAMU010000494.1:0-4980 GCA_036266605.1 Candidatus Acidiferrum sp.
GGCCGCGGTCGCGCGGCTCGACGCCGAGGCGCCGGACCTCGTGCTGCCAGATCTGAAATTGCCAAATCAGTCGGGAGTCGAACTGCTACGGCAGATTAAGGCCCAGCTGGCACGCACGGAAGTCGCGATCATGACCGGTCACGGCTCAATCGAATCGGCGGTCGATGCCATGAAACTGGGTGCGTACGATTACATCGAAAAACCATTCCGCGTCGAAAAGATGCGGTTACTGCTGCAACGGATGGCGGAGAAGATCCGCCTGGTTACGGAAAACGCGTTTCTGCGCGAGCGTGTAAGCACCGAAGAGAACGTGGACGGGATTATCGGCGCGTCTGCGAACATTCAAGATGTGTTGAGAATGATTTCGCGGCTGAAGGATACGCGAACTCCGGTTTTGGTTTCGGGCGAAAGCGGCACGGGCAAAGAGCTTGCGGCGCGGGCAATTCATTTCCGCGGATCGATGGCAGAGACGCCGTTTATCGCGGTTGATTGCGGCTCGTTGGTGCCGACGCTGATGGAGAGTGAGCTTTTCGGTTACGAAAAGGGGGCTTTTACAGGCGCTTCGAAGTCCAAAGCCGGTTTGTTCAAAGCGGCGGACGGCGGGACGATCTTCCTCGACGAGATCGGTGAGCTTCCGCTCGAGATGCAGGCGAAGCTGCTTCGCGTACTGCAGGAGAAGGAAGTACGGCCGGTTGGAAGCAACGAAAAGGTCAATGTCGATGTGCGTGTAATCGCAGCGACGAATCGCGATCTCGAAGCCGCGTATCGCGCAGGCACGTTCCGAAAAGATCTCTACTTCCGGCTAAACGTCGTGACGATCCATCTCCCTGCCCTGCGCGACCGGCGATCCGACATTCCAGTGCTTGTGCATCACTTTCTAGATCGCTATGCGCGGGGAGAGAATTTGCAGGTCACAGCCGCGGCGATGAAGAGTTTGCTGCAATACGACTGGCCGGGGAATATTCGGGAACTTGAAAACTGCATCGCGCGCGCGGTGACGCTGGGAGATCACCGCACGATCGACGTCGGCGACCTCCCGCCAGCGATCCGCTCGGAGTCATCGACTCCCTCGACTGCTTCGATGGAAGACAGCGCATCGCTTTCAACGACGGCTCTCGCCGAAATGGAGCGGATGACGATTCTGCGCGTTTTCGAGCAAGCCGGCGGCGATAAGGCGCTTGCGGGCAAGATGCTCGGGATTAGCCGTGCCACTCTCTACCGAAAACTCAAGCGATACAACATACCGATGAGGGCGGATTCCACGGCTCTTGCTGAGACCGAAGAAGAAGAAAAATCACACGCAGCTTCGCGGTGATCGGGGCGTTGATTGTGGCGCTGACCGAACGGACAGGTATTTCCGCGTCTCATCCGCCACGTGACATGGCTGCGAGTCGCGACGACTGAGACGCCTGACGTGTCAGCGTGAGACGCGTTGCAAATACCACGCGACGAGTTCTACCTTAAACCTCACCCTTTCAACACCTTCATCGCTGAACATCGACGGAATTCCTTTGGCGTGCGACGTGCATTTCTTAGCCCGGGATTTGTCCGTCTCTGGGTGTAGGCAGGCACCAATCGCCAACACCAGTGACGGAATCGAGAGGCGAAGTGAGACGAACGGGCCAGTTGGACGCAAGTGAGGCATTTTCGACATCAAGTCAGGTCGAAGTCCTCGAGCAACGGGAAACGCAAAACTGTGTGGAGCAGTTGGCTCGATTCTTTCCTCAGGCATTGCCGGTGCGATTACGAGCGCAGGTCAGTGCGGTTCGCTCGGGCAGCGCAAAACTGCACGAAGCGGTAACCGTCGAATTTGCGGCGCCCGACTGCGCGATCTTTGCCTCTGCCTTGCCGTTGGAGTTTGACGATCGAGTGCGTCTGGAACGAGAGGGGAAATCTCGCAAGGCCGAAGCAACCGTGATCGCCGTGCAGTATCACGCGGGGCGAAAAGCGATTGCCGTGAAATTTACGCAAGGGCCATGCGAATGGGTGACACAGCCGTGAAAATGACTACGTTGAATTTATCGATGCCGGCTCCGTCGCGGCCTGCTGGTCCGCGCCCGGAGCAATGGGACGAGACTCGTTCGGTATTTCCGATTTACATTGCACTCGCCAAGCAGCTGACGCTCGAAATCCCATTCGCACCAGACAAGCGCATCCTGCCGGAAAAAGCCGACGCCGAACTCTATGCGCGTATTTCGACCTGGCTGGATTCGATGGACCAGCAGGTTCTGGTCTATCAACTGCGCCATCTGCTGCAGATGACGACGCTGAATGCGAGCGAGGCAGGCCTCCGAGCGCTAATTCAGCGGCATCTACGCAAGCCGGCGAAATCGAACATGGACCGTGACAAGGTCGATTTTCTATTGGTTCAGTACTTTGCGCTCTGCGCGCCGCCGAAGGTTTATCACAAGCAGATCGAACTCGAAGACGTCGCCCAGGTGATGAAGCCCGTGTTGGGAGATGTCAGCACGTCACCCATCTCCTGGTGTGAGCCGCTCGAAAAGATGATCGTCGCGTTGCGCGGATTCCGCAGTCTGCGGGACGTGCTCAAAGTGACTTTCGTCGAACAAGGTCGCAAGGTGAAAGACGAAGCCGGGAAAATGTTTTACGAGCCTGCACCGCTTGTGGCGTTCGTTCGCTTTAACTTCCTTATGCGCCGCACTCTGATCGAACTGATGCACGCCGATCTGATCGCGATTCGCGCCGGGTTGAGCCATCTCGATTCGTTCGACGTCAAAGCGATTGATTGCCGATTGTTCGGATTGTCGCCATCAGAGCCGGTTACTCGCGTTCGCCAAGTTGCCGATGAGTGGAAACAGCCTTTCCAGCAGGAATACACCGAGCGAACCGTCAACGAAGCCTTCGAAAAATTGCTATGTCTGCGTACCGACGTGGAAAAGGCGCTCGAGAAAGTTGCACCGAAACTGGCGGCACCAGCGGAACAAATCTCCCCGGCTCCTATCGCACGCGACAAAGAAGCCGCCGCAGCGCCGTCGAAACCGGCCGTGAAGGAGTCCGCAAAAAACGGCGACTCACTCAACGTTTTGGATTTTGAAGCGTGCCTGGAGCAGATCTGGGAGCAGTTGATCGCAGTACCACCCACGCGAGGCCGTTCGATGACGACCGTCAAAGTCGGCACCGCTCGGATACTCATGTCGTCATGGGAAGTGACTGCATTCGTCAACGAAAACGGGCCCTCGGCGGAAGACTTGCGCCGCGCCGTGGTCGCCCGCGCAATCGTAACAGCCGCGACGGAGTCAGCGCGTGAAACCGGCAATGCAACCGCCATCGATCGCGCCTTGTCCATCGCTCGTACCGAGGTTTCGCGGCTGCAGGAACGCGTCGATGCGGCGAAACAAACGAAAGACACGGAAGCTGCGGTGAACCTAGGCATCAGTACGAAGCGGCTACTCTCGGCGCTGGACGAAGCCGAGAAACTCTGAAATTCGAAACGTAAATATCCAGGCGCGAGTGAGCGCCAGCCGACACCGGGATTGGGAGCCATCTTCCTTGCAGAACGCCAGCGTATTGATCGTCACGGATGAGCCTGAATTCGCTCGTCTGCTCACCGCATGCTGGCGTGCCGAACGGGACGTTCCTGCGATTACCGTACTCGCCAGCGACGTTTGGGGCGAGCATGAGGGCGTGGCGCACGAACTCGCCGTCGTCGGTCCGCTCCGAGACGGGAAGCTACCTGAGATATTGCAGTCTCTTGCCCCGGCTAGCGCCGTGATCCTGTGCGCTCCAGTTGAGTCGAATGAGCTCGCTTCCTTGCGGCGGCGCTATCCGCGATTTGTTCACGTACCGCTGCGCGAGGATTGGACGCAAACACTCTTGCTTGTAGCCGGTGAATCGTTGCGGCGCGCTGAAGCTCTGCGCGCACTTCGCCAAGCCGAGTCACGCGCTACCCTGACTGAAGCACAAGCCACGCTCGGCCGCTATATGCTCGACATGAAGCCGAGCGTGAACAACGCACTTACATCCATGCTCGGCAACGCGGAACTCCTGCTCCTTGAACCCGGCCAGCTCTCGCAACAGTCTCTGGCACAAATCAAAACCATTCACAGCATGGCCCTGCGCATCAACGAAATCATGCAGCGATTCTCATCGCTCGCGACCGAGATGCGAGAGGCTGAGAATGCATCTCAAGCTGAGACGCAGCGCGTGCTGCCCGTGCGTACCGGCCGCCGCTAGAACTTCCGCGTCCAATCGCAAGTGCCTCAAATTCAGCCTCTTATACCAACGCGACAAGCGTTGAGACGGCGGTAGGAAGCTGGCCGCTGACGTGCACCTCTTA
The DNA here is from genome assembly GCA_036266605.1 of Candidatus Acidiferrum sp. GTDB lineage: Bacteria > Acidobacteriota > Terriglobia > Acidiferrales > UBA7541 > Acidiferrum. The sequence continues at coordinate 4,298 of DATAMU010000494.1, forward strand.
GCAGCGGACAACTGTCGGGAGACCCACGTGGTACAGAAAAAAGTGCTCATCGTCGACGATTCGCCTTCGCAGGTCCGGCTGATGCAGGGCCTGCTCGAGTCCGAAGGCTACGAGGGCGTGGGGCTGAACGACCCGAAGTTAATCGAACAAACGATCACGGTGGAAACGCCGAGTGTGATTCTGCTCGACGTAGTGATGCCTGAACGTAACGGATTTCAGGTTTGCCGGGAGTTGAAGAGCAACACGAAGTTCAACGCGATTCCAGTGATTTTGGTGACGTCGAAGGATACGCCGAGCGATCGTTATTGGGGCGAGCAGCAAGGTGCGGATGGGTATGTGACCAAACCGTTCACGCGAGAAGAGTTGATTCGGGCTGTGCGCCGTTTCGCGTGAGACTTTCGATTTTGTTGAGCGTGGTGGAATTGAATTTCGGGATTTGACTGAGGACAGTGCAGAAATGATGGACGAATTTCATCTGACACCGCTGGCTGCCAACGCAGACGCCGCTGATTTGCTTGAAGCCCTGGGCCCGATCGAGGAGAGCCCGGCCGAATCGCAATTCTGCGTGTTTCGCAGCGGTCGCGAACGATTCTGCCTGCCGGTGCTCGACGTTGAGGAAGTGCTCGATTGGCCTTTGCTGACGAAAGTTCCTCTGGGACCCGCCTACCTGCTTGGGATTTTTA
>DATAMU010000495.1:0-4178 GCA_036266605.1 Candidatus Acidiferrum sp.
ACGCGATGCCGACATCGCCATCGCCGCATCTCTCGCGCGCGACGCGCTAGACAAAGTCACCGCCTACTTCGGCTCCGCGCCCTTCTCCCACTACACGGCCGTCATCGAATACCTCAAACCTCTCCCTCCTCCGCACGAATACAACTTCAGCATGGAACATCTCGAAAGCGGCACCTTCTTCCTGGACATCGACCACGCCATCAACGCCTCAAGTTCTGCGTCCGACAAAGAATCGACCCAATTCAATTTCGCGCATCACATCGCGCATTCCTGGATCCCCAAGCGCTGCTACGGCACCGGCTATTTTCCGTTCAACTGGGAGATGACTCCCGTCATCGACACGATCTGGTTCAACGAAGGCTTCGGCCGCTACGTCGCCATCGCTGCTTTGGCCGACGCTCTTCCGAAAGACGCAGCCACAAAATATCGCACCGCGCGCCTCGATCGCCTTCGCTCGATCGTTGCCAACGCGCCCGATTTCCTGCAACGCATGTCGCTCGAAGAACTCTCGCGCGAAGGCTCTTTCCTTTACTCCGACGATTTCCGGGTCGGCCAAAATCTCTTTTCCCGCGGCGCTCTGATGGCCGCCGAAATGGACGACCACATCCGTGAGCAGACTGGCGGCAAGAAATCGCTGCGCGACGCTCTGAGCTATCTCATCAGTTGGACCGCGCAAAATCACCGAGCCTTCCGAACCGCGGAACTCCCCGAACTCTTTTGGGTCGCCACCAACGTGGATATCACTTCCATTCTTAATTCTTGGATGAAGCCTCCACGCACCCCACACCCTAATTCCGCCCCGCTGCACTGAGTCCGACAGAAGTGGTACAGTCTTGGTGAACAGCCTGATTTTGACTCTGCTCCCCGGAGGTCCGCATGGCCGACCAAACTCTCGAAAAATATTCCGATCTCTTCAAAAAGAAAGCCTTCGCCAATCTCGGCACGCTCATGAAAGACGGCAGTCCCCAAGTCACTCCCGTCTGGTGCGACTTCGACGGCAAACACATCCGCGTAAATTCCGCACGCGGTCGCGTCAAAGATCTCAACATGCGCCGCGATCCTCGCGTCTCGCTCGCCGTCGTCGATCCCGAAAATCCCTATCGCTACCTCGAAATTCGCGGCAAAGTCATCGAAGTCACCGAGAAAGGCGCCGACGAACACATCGACAGCCTTTCGAACAAATATCTCGGCAATCCCAAATACCCCTTCCGCCAACCTGGCGAAGTCCGCGTCCTCTACAAAATCGAGCCCCAAAAATTCAGCGCCATGGGCTGAGCACACGTACGACTAGATTGGTAAACGACGCAACAAAAATGTAGGGGCGCAGCATGCTGCGCCCCATGTCCGTACGATCTTAATTGTTGAGGCCTCTCGTGCCCGTCCCAGAATTCACCGTCCGCCAAATCGGCATCGTCAAATCCGAAATCAAAACTCCCGCCGATGACTGCTGGGCCAACCTCGTCAGCGAAATCGTCCTCGACCCAACTCAATTCACTCCCGAATCCACTCGCGGGCTCGACGACTTCTCTCACCTCGAACTCGTCTTCCTCTTCGACCGCGTCGCTCCCGAAAAAGTCTTCACCTCATCGCGCTACCCGCGCGACCACGCCGACTACCCTCTCGTCGGCATCTTCGCCCAGCGCGCCAAAGACCGCCCCAATCGCATCGGCATCACGACCTGCAAAATCGAACGCATCGACGGCCTCCACATCTTCGTCCGCGAACTCGACGCCATCGACGGCACACCCGTTCTCGATATAAAACCTCACATTCCAGACTTCGGCCCACGCGAGCCAACCCGCCAGCCCGCCTGGTCCAAAGAAGTGATGTCGAATTATTTCCGCCCGAAGCCCTGACTTAGGTCGGATGTCACCGCTGAATTTTTCTCAGGCATCTTTGGTAATGCGTGGTCATCCTGAGGCGTCCGCAAGACGCCGAAGGACCTCGGCCGCAGCCGTCGCTACAAATCGTCACGCGTGCGCACACAATCCCCGCCCAGTCCCATCTTCCAATTTCCCTTTTCCAATTTCCGTCCGCCCCTACTGCTTCGTCGCCCTCTCAATCAACGCCGCAATCTGGCCATGCAGCGCCACCCGATCCTCATCATGCAAATACATCATGTGCCCCGCCGAGTAGTAATCCTCTTTAATGTTCTTCTGCAACGCGTCCGGCAAACCCAGATGCGTCATCGTGTACTCCGTCGCAAAAAACGGCGTAGCGAAATCAAAGTACCCATTTTCCACCTGAACCAACAATCTCGGATTCGTAATCATCGCCTGCGCCAAATCCCCTTCCACATTCGGCGCCCCCGGAAAATATCTCCGCGGGCCATTCTGCTGACGCGTCCACTTCCAATCCGCGTTCCCGCCGCTCGTATTGTGATAAATCTTGTCGCGCCCAAACTTCAGCTCTTCCTGGTTGTACGTATTGATCAGAGCCGTGTACGCGCCGCCCACCGCCGGCCCTTCCGGATCGCCCTGCGCATTCTCTTCCAGCAAATCGTACGTATATCCGGTAAACCGCGCATCGATCCGCCCCGTCGTCAACCGCGAGCTCCGCTGCAACTCCGCGCGAAATTGGCTCAGCGTCACGCGCAAATCCGCCTTGATCAAATAGTCTTCGCTCAGTCCCGTAAACCGCGCCAATTTCTTCGCCACCGCAGCCTTCTCGTCCGCCGGTAAATCCGCGCCCTTATACAGCGCCGCCGCATACTCGCCCTGCGCATACTTCCGCGCCTCGTCAATAAATCCCGGCAAATCCGCCGGCCGGTCCTTCAGCACTTTGTGATACCAGGCCACCGCCGCATAGCTCGGCAAATAAAAAATGTACGGCCGATCATCTCCCGGCGAAAACGTCAACGTCGCCAGATCCAGCACCGACGAAATCAAAACGATCCCGTTCAAATGCACCGTGTCGTGACTCTGCAAATAATTCCCCAGTGCCGCCGACCGAAAAGTCCCGTAACTTTCCCCAATCAAAAACTTCGGCGAATTCCATCGGCTGTTCCGGCTCAAATACGTCACGATAAATTGGGCGAACGCCTCCACATCCTCATCGATCCCGTAAAAATCCTTATCCTGCGCTTTGCAAACCGCATGGCTGTATCCCGTTCCCATCGCGTCGATGAAAACCAGATCCGTCTTGTCCAGCAGACTCTCCGCGTTGTCCACCAATTTGTACGGCGCCGGCGGCGTGAACTGCCCATCCACCGTCTGCACCCGCCTCGGGCCAAACGCCCCCATGTGCAGCCACATCGTCGCCGAGCCCGGCCCGCCGTTATATAAAAACGAAATCGGCCGCATCGACAAATCCTTCACATCGCTCTTCGTGTAGGCCACCGAATACAGCAATCCCGTGGCATCGCCCTTATCGTTCTTCAGCAGCGTGGTACTCGCCGTCGCCTTGTACGAAATATTCTGGCCGCCGATTCGAACGGTGTGCTCCGTCGTAGACACTTCTTCCTTCGTCGCCGCCGCGTCACACTTCTCCGCCGGCTTCTCGCTCTTCGCGTCCTTATCTTTGTCGGAACTCTGCGCAAGAACCTGCGCAGCAGGAAGGAACAACAGCGCCGCAGTCACAACCAAAATCCTAAATTTCATCGCGCACCCTCCGTCGTCACCGCTCAAACGCCGGGGATTGTAGCTCAAAACTCCCAACTGCATCCCAAAACATGTAGGGGCGCAGCCCGCTGCGCCCCATGTCCGCACGATCACAAATTCTTGAGAACCCTTAAATTGCCCCGATGTAAAACCGTTGTCATCCTGAGCGCGCCCGATGGGCGCCGAAGGACCTCAACATCAACCCCGCCGCAAACCCGTCTGCGGCCTATTCGTGCCCCTTCAACCCCGCGCCGCCACCTGCTCCGTCGGCACCACCAATCTCTCCCTCAATCCCGCCACCCTCTCAAACGACTCCACTCTCGCCCGATGATCATAAAGATGCGCCGTCATAATCAATTCATCCGGTCGCATCACATCGACAAAATTCTGCAACCCGCGCAGTACCGTCTCCGGCGAACCCACCGCCGTCACCGCCAACATATGGCTCGCCATCGCTTTCTCCTGCGGCGACCAATACGTCTCGATGTCATCGATCGGCGGTGGAATCTGCCCCGGGGTCCCGCGCCGCAAATTCGTAAACGACTGCTGCACCGATGTGAACTGCCTCCGCGCCTCTCC
>DATAMU010000496.1:0-5777 GCA_036266605.1 Candidatus Acidiferrum sp.
GCTGGTGCGGGCGAGTTTTAGGGCTTCGATGGCGGCGCCGCGGGAGCCGGCTGTGTCGCCGTTGGGCATGACGTAGATGGGGATGTCGGCTTGTTCTTCGCGTTGCGTGGGCATGCCTACGCGGACCTGCTCGATAAACCACTTTTGAAAAGCTTCGCTGGCTTCGAGTGCGCCGCCGCCGATGATGAGGGCGTCGGGATCGAAGGTGTTGACCATTTCGTCGAGGAATAGGCCGATTCCGTGTGCCTGGACACGGAAAATTTCGCGGCACATTGTGTCGCCGCGATCGGCCATGCCGCGGACCATTTTTGCGGCTTTGCTGCGATCGACTTTGGCTAGTTCGTGGTCGGGAAATTTAGGCAGAAAATACGGCAGGAATGTTTTTTCGATCGCGGTGAGCGAGCAGACGGATTCGAGATCGCCGAGGCGGCCGCAATTGCAGAGAGGCTTGAGGCCTTCGGTGCCAGGAATACTTTGAAATGGAATGAGGACGTGGCCGAGTTCGCCGCCAAAACCCTTGCGGCCTTTGACGACGTTGCCGTCGATGATGACGCCGCCGCCGAGGCCGGTGCCGATTACGATGGAGACCGAGGTTTCTTTGCTGTTGGCGCCGAAAATCGTGAAGTGGCCCCAGAGCGCACCGGCGTTGCCGTCGTTGAGGTAGGAGACGGGCTTATTGAGTTTGCGGGCGAGGCCTTCGCGAATGTCGAAGCCGGACCAGTCGGGGTGAACGAAGTTGGTCGAGCCTTTGGCGCTGAGCTGGCCAGCGGCGCTGGCTGGCCCGGGAGTGTCGAGGCCGATGGCGACGATGTCGGTGAGCGGGATTTTGGCGAGATCGGCGGCGATTTTGAGGCCGTCTTCGATTTGCTGGAGGCAGACTGCGGGGCCTTGTTTGGAGAGGGCCGGATGTTCGCAGAGCCCTTCGATCAGAAATTTTTCATCTCGAGTGATCAACGTGTAGTTGATCGCTGTACCGCCCAGATCGACTCCTGCAACGACTTCCACGTGGGCCTCCCCCAAGTTACTTAGCCGCTCTTAAAACGCTTCAAATCTCAATTTGACGCAAGCGAACCGTCTTTTTCAGGGACAGTCTTAACACAAGAATGGAATGCAGGACTAGCGGCGCGGGTGTCGTGTTGCGGGAAATTTGTGAGGCTGGATAGCGGTGAGGCGGTTCTCGCGGTGCATGGCGGCTTCGGATTTCTATCCGGGTCGCGAACACGGTAAAATGGAAGCTTGGGCGCAAGGTGCCTGCCGTGACGCGGCACAACCCGATTGGCGACGAGCTTGCCGCTTTGAAATTGGCGCGCCGCCCGGCAGCCCCTTTTGTGAATCTAACCCGTTGAAACAGGAGTCCACGACGTGCCCGAAGCACCTGTAGTCAAGCTGAACCCACCCCGCCTTCAGGAGCGACGAGCGCTGCTCATGGCCGGCCTGCAAGAGCATTACACGCCCCAGACACAGAACACGATTCCTGAGCAATGGAAGCGGCTGCCTTTCAGCAAGATTCCAGGGCAACTCGGCCACATGGCTTATGGTGTTGTACTAAATCTGGACGAGAAGTCCGGCGAATTCGATTATTTCTGCGGAGTCGAGATCGCAAAGCTATCACCGGCGCATGCGATGCTCAAGAGTTACAGGTCGCCGCAGCAGAAGTACGCGATTTTCTGTCACCGGGAGAATGTGGCGCGGCTGCGCGATACGATTCACGCAATTTTTAGTTCGTGGCTGCCGACGTCCGGCCAGACGCTGGCACATCCGGCGCCGACTTCACCGAATGTGATCGAGTATTACGGTGAGAATTTTGACCCGGAGTCGGGAACCGGCGACATGGAAGTTTGGATTCCGATTAAGGCTTAGTTAGACCCGGCTTGAATGCCCTACGCCCTCCTCGTTGGCTGTTTTTTCTCGGCGTGTGCTTTGCACTCGCCGGGAATGTGCTGAGCCAATCTCGACAGCTTCACAAAACTGACATTTCGGAGACGACGGAAGATCGCGTTGCTGCGTCTGTATGGTGGCCGACGAAGAATGTGGCCGATGGGTCGCAGCTCGTCGGCAGTGCGGAATGCGCGAAGTGCCATACCGACAAAGCGAAGACGCAGGCGACTACGCCGATGGCGCATGCCGGAGCGCGGGCCGCGGATGCGGAGATTTTGCGCGAGCGTGAGAAGTCGATCGGGGAGCTGGCGCCCTTTCGATATGAAATTTCGCGGGGCTCGGATCCGGATGGAAGCACGTATTCCGTTTCGGACGATTCGCGGAAAGCTTCGGCGCAGCTTGAGTGGGCGTTTGGCATCGCACATACCGGACAGACTTACATTTATTCGCGCGATGGTGCGTATTACGAGAGCCGCGTCAGTTTTTACAGGACGCTGGGGGCGCTGGCGCTGACGACGGGGCATTCGAACGAGACGCCGGGATCAATCGAAGCGGCGCTTGGAAGGCGCATGGACGGCGCCGAAACACAGCATTGTTTCGGGTGTCACACGAGCGCGTCGATGATTGCGGGGCGATTTGATCCGGCGCACGCGACGCCAGGGGTTACTTGCGAGCAGTGTCATGGGCCGGGAGCGAAGCATGTTGCGGCGATGAAGGCGGGTCGGCTCGATGAGGGGCGGCGGGCGATTTTGAATCCGCGGAAATTGGGGGCGGTGGCTTCGGTGGATTTTTGCGGGGCGTGTCACCGGACTTGGGCGGACGTTTTGCAGACGCAGGTTACGGGCGTAGCGAACGTTAGGTTTCAGCCTTATCGATTGGAAAGCAGCAAGTGTTGGGGGCGCGGGGATGCGCGGCTGGCGTGTTTTACATGTCATGATCCGCATCAGCAGTTGGTGACGGAGACAGCGAGTTACGATTCGAAATGTTTGGCGTGCCATGTGACGAAGGCAGGTGAGAAAGTAGCCGATCATCCTGGCGCGGCTTGCCCTGTCGCGACAACGAATTGCGCGTCGTGCCACATGCCGAAAGTTGAAGTGCCCAGCATGCATGCGCCGTTTACGGATCATCGGATACGCGTGGTGCGCGACGCCGCGGCGTATCCGAATTGAGTGACCCCGGAGCGGTCTCGCCTGAGTGTCTGGCTGCGTTTAAAGAAACGGATTGACTACGCGAACTGATCCGAAGAGCTGTCCATCGTTCAGATCTTCCGTGTACAAGACATTCGAATCCGAAACTTGCGCTGCGTTCACAATGAGCGCGTCCCAGAAAGAGATGTTATAACGCGATTCCAAGGAAAGAGCGTTGAGGATGGATTCGCTTGTATTCACTACCACCTTCCAAGTGGAAAAACTCTGAACAGCTTGGCGCAGTTCTTCTGTAGGAAAATTTCTGGCGAGTCGCCTGACAGTAAAACAAAATTCTTGAAGAACCTGTGTGCTTATCACGACCGAATCTGAATTCCATAGTTCAGACACAAGCTGCTTCGCCCTGTCATGCTTTGGTCCCGTCGAAAGATGGTGGGCATACACCAAGATATTTGTATCAACGAAGCTTTTAGCGCCGCTCATGCATTTGTTCGCGTGTCAGCATCGGTCCCTCAAAAGGAATGCCTTTTTCCATCAACGCCAAGGCGCGCTGCATTGCGGCTTCATAGTGGCCGCTCTGGGTGGATTGTTTCTCGATGGCATCTGCGACTAGGGCGCTGATGGAGGTGTCCCTTTCAGCGGCGAGGATGCGGATTTTGCGAAGGAGATCCTTGTCGAGTTTGATGGTCACGTTGACTTTTGTTGAGGGCGCGTGCTTTTTGGGTTCTGTTATTTTCGCCATGGAGTGAACCTCGCTACACTCATGTTAGCACATAAAGCTGTGCCGCACTGATAAGTGTGCTGGACATATTATCGTGCTACACGAGATTACGTGCAGACCGGCCAATTCGTCCCTTAGCCATTGTATGTCATTAAAAATGAGTTACTTAGCGGCGGCTAGGGCGTAGAGGTATTCGACGTGGGCTTGGGCGGCGCCGTCCATGCCTTGGACTTTGGGGTTGGTGGATTCGATCAGGTAGTACTCGTCCGGGGCGTGGGCACCGTTACCGTGGCCCAGGCCGAAATGCGCGGCCGGGAGGCGTAGCGGGTCGCCGGTGAAGACGTAGCCGGGCCAAGAGCCGGCCAAGCGCGGCAAGATGACTGGATCGATGCCGTATTTGCGGTAGGTGGCTTCCGTGATCTTGATGATGGCGGCGTCTGGGGCGGTGGTCGTTGGGTCGTAGCCGCCGGACATGTTTACTTCGAGGTCGGCAAAACCGTTTTTCGCCAGGTGGGCTTTGAGGGCGGCTAAGGCTTCTTGCGCGGTCATGTCTGGGACCAGGCGCATGTCGATTTTTGCCAGGGCTTTGCCGGGGAGGATTGTTTTTCCGCCGGGGCCGGTGTAGCCGCCGACCAAGCCTTCGATGTTGATCGTGGGCTTGGACATCAACATTTCCATCGATTCTTCCCAAGTGACGTCGTTGATCCAATGCTGGACGCCTTGCATTTTCTTGGCATCGTCTTCGTTGAGGCGTTTCGCGGCAACCTGGATCATCTGTTTTTCGGCGTCGCTGAGCGGGCGGGCTTTCGCGGCGAAGCCTTCGACGACGGGTGTGTTGCCGTCGGGCGAGACCAGCGACGCTAACGCTTCTACGAGATGCCACGCGGGGCTATCGACGCGGGCTTTGTTGCTGGAGTGCAAATCTTTTTTGGGACCGCGACCCCACTTTTCACCGCTGGAGATCATTTCGAGTTCAACGACGCCTTTTGCGCCTAGGAACAGGGTGACCATGCCGTCGAGTTGCTGCGACGCGTAGGGCATGTAGACGCCGGTGCATTTTTTCAGGGCGGCGGCGATCTCGGGTTTGTGTACGACCTGGTGGAAATGAGGGGAGCCGATTTCTTCTTCGCCTTCGGCGACGAAGACGATGTTCACGGGGAGCTTCTTCCCTGCTGCTTTGATTGCGATCAGCGCGGCGAGGAGCGTTGCTTCGGGGCCTTTTTGATTGATGGCGCCGCGGCCGACGACGACTTTGCCCATGCCAGGCTTGTCGATGAGGCGTGCTTCGAATGGTGGCGAAGACCATTCGGAGGGATCGGCTTGTTTGACGTCGTACATGAAGTAGAGAGCGACCGTTGATGGGGCGCCGGCGTCGAGCGTGGCGAAGATTCCTGGTTGGCCGTCGGTGGGAACCTTGATGACTTGTTGGAAACCGGCGTCGCGAAGGAAACGCATCGTCATTTCGCAGCCTTCGTTCATGCCGCGATTTTCGGCGGCGATGCTGGGCTGGCGGATCCATTCCTGGAGGCGGTGGACGGACTCTTCGTGGCGCTTTTCGATTTCATTGCGGATGGTGTCGAGTTCGTCGGAGGCGAGGACGGAACGGGTGAGATTGGGGAGGGAGAGGGCGGCGGCGCCCACGAGAGTCGATGCAGCGGCGCCTTGCACGAATGAACGGCGATTAATGGAATCGCGAGATTCGAACTTGTCTTGGTTGGACATGATTCTCCGTCGATATTGCGCTCAAGCCACTCGCTAAGCGCGTGGAATGGCGAGAGGGTACACCCGAGCGCAAACACGGGCAACGGAGGAAATGAATATTTTAGATACGGCAAGCCCCTCAGCGGCTGAAGCCGCTTAACTGTGCGTCGCGAATGGCACGACTGAAGTCGTGCCCTCCCGCTTGTCGACAGCGTTGAGCCGAGCTCAGAGACGCACTACTGGGGGCATTGGGATTGGAGGGCGGATTCCATGTCGGGGTCGAGGAGGGCGCCGCGGTATTTGGCGGTGCAGAGTTGGGTGGAGGTGAGGCC
>DATAMU010000497.1:0-1948 GCA_036266605.1 Candidatus Acidiferrum sp.
ACGCTCAACTCATACGCCTGCCCCGCATACCGCAAATCGAGCCGCCGTTCGATCCGAATTTTCAACGCCGAAAATCCTTCGCCCGACATAGCACGACGCCCTTCGGCCTCCAGCGTTCGAAATCCGTCTTCGATCTCCGCCATCGCGCTCCCAACAGATGTCACCGTCAAAAGCACCGTCCGCGAAAACTCCGTCACCACATTCGCCCGCAAAATCCCCAGCGCCGACAGCGCACCCGGAAAAATCGGCAGCAGCACTCCGCGCATCCCCAGCGCCGATGCCAGCGAGCACGCATGCAGTCCGCCCGCGCCGCCGAACGCCACTAGCGTGTAGTCGCGCGGATCGTGCCCCCGCTCCACCGAAATCACGCGAATCGCCTTCTCCATCACCGCGTCCGCTACAGCCGAAATCCCCTCGGCAAATTTCTCCACGCTCGCAAACGCAGATGCAGACGCCGATTCAGCCGTACCCCCAGCCGCACCCGCGCCACCAGTTTTCGTCTTAACAAACTTTTCCATCGCCGCACGTGCCCGCCCCACATCCAACGGAAACGCCCCGCCCAACAATCCCGCTCCGCCAAAATGCCCCAGCACCGCATGCGCATCCGTCACCGTCGGCAACTCGCCGCGCCCATAACAAATCGGCCCTGGCTCCGCGCCCGCGCTCTCAGGCCCAACGCGCAACGCGCCTCCACGATCGAACCGCGCAATCGATCCGCCGCCCGCGCCAACCGTGTGAATCTCCAGCATCGGTACCGCCACTGGAAATCCCGCTGCGCTCGACTCGCTCGTCGTGCGCAACTCCCCCGACAGCAGCGCCACATCCGTCGAAGTCCCGCCCATATCAAACGTGATGACCTTCTCGATCCCTGCCAACTTCGCCGCATACGCCGCGCCCGTGACCCCGCCCGCCGGCCCCGACAAAATCGTCGTCACTGGTTCCCGCGCCGCCTTTTCCGCCGACACCACTCCGCCATTCGACTGCATCACATGCACCCGCACGCGAGGCGCGCCAAACGACTTCGGCTTCGGCCCGCTGAACCACGCCGTCCGCACCCGGCTCTGCGTCCCCGCTAAATATCCGCTCATCACCGGCGCCAGATACGCGTTGATTACCGTCGTCGAAGTCCGCTCATATTCGCGAAACTCCGGCAAAATTTCGTGCGACACCGAAACCAAACATCCCGCACGCCGCAACGCCGCCGCCATCCGTGCCTCATGCCGCGCATTGCGAAACGAAAACAAAAAACAAATCGCCACCGCCTCCGGCCGCGCCCGCTTTACAAGCGAAACAACGCGCCCAATCTCACGCGCCGTCAACTCCGTAACAACCGCTCCATCCCAGGCGAGCCTCTCGCGAGCGCCAATTCGTTGTCGCGCCCCGACCAGTGGCTCCGCCTTATCCACAAAAAAATCATAAAGTTTCGTCCGCGCCTGCCTCCCAATCTCCAGAACATCTTCAAATCCCGCCGTCGTCACCAGCGCCACGCGTCCGCCGCGCCGCTCCAGCAACGCATTCGTTCCCACCGTCGTCCCGCACACCAACTCCAACCCGCGCTCATCGCTGAACACCTGCATCGGCGTCAGCGGCTTCCGCACCGCGCGCACCGCCGAAGCAATCGCCTCCTCCGGCATCGCCCGCTGCGACGGCACTTTCACAATCTCCAGCCGCCCATCGCGCACAAAAACGCAATCGGTAAACGTCCCGCCCGTATCAATCGCAATCCGCATCAGATTTCTATTCGACCAATGTCAGAATTCACTTCAATTTATGAATGTGCACCGCTGATGTAGGGGCGCAGCACGCTGCGCCCCAGCTTGCCCGGGCGTCAGCTGTCACCCGTAATTCAATTTTTGAATTTGGTTTTCGGCTTCCATCAGCGAACTAAAAATTCAAAATCCCTCACGGCACCGCCGGCGAAGCATGCTCCACCGTCCCCTTCGGAAAA
>DATAMU010000498.1:0-3749 GCA_036266605.1 Candidatus Acidiferrum sp.
GACGAAGGAACAAGCGGCCGCAGTCGTGAAGAACGTCGGCATCTTCGAGCGTCCCGGCGGTTTGATGATGAGCCCTTACGAAACTGGTGGCCAGTGGGATGCCCCGTATGCCTGGGCACCGAATCAGTTGATGGCCGATGACGGAATTCGTCGCTACGGATTTAACGAAGTGGCAGATCGCGTTTCGTCTGAATTTCTGTCGAACGTGCTTGACAATTTCCGCCGCGACGGAACCATCCGCGAAAAGTACAACGCAGTCACGCGCTCGTCCGAAACGGCCGTCACCGCCGGCTACAAAGTGAACATCGTCGGCTTCGGTTGGACTAACGCCGCATTCTTGGTCTTGTCGCATGAGTTGCCCGAAGCCGCGGTGAATAAATTGGCGACGGAGTGAGGAAAGAAGAACGTGCGGTATCTCTCATCAAGTGTCGCGCTTCACCTTACGGACGACCGCCAACATCAACTTGAGAACGAGGGAGTACACAAGAACGTTCACCAGGATCGTCAAGACACAAGTCATGGTCGGGGTTAGAAGTGCACTGAATGGACCTATGGCCCAACCTGCGTACATAACGACGAGAACGCCCGGCATTTGAATGTCCGTTTTCCAGGCCGGCGGCAAGGAAGTTGCAACCCGCCAAGTCCCACCAATCGCTGTTACGAGTATCGCTACTCCGCAGACTAACAACCACCTGTGTCGAGAAAGCTTCGTCCCGCTGAGCACCCTCACACCTCTGAGCGACACAACAGACTCAATCGCGATTCTGCTGCGGAAACCGGACAGCTATTCTTCGCCGCTAACGGCGCTGCGGATTTGCTGCAGGTAATAGTCGTCGCGCGGAGGCGTGGCGCCGGTTTGGCTGGCGACCCAGGCGCCCATGCGATTGGCGGCTTCGTTCATGGTGGCGAGCGAGGCGCGACGGAGATAGTGATATATCAGTGCCGCGGTGAAGGCATCACCGGATCCGACTGTGTCAGCGACGGATACGCGAATTCCGGCGTGCTGCTGAACTTCGGTTGAGCTAACCAGCAAGCTGCCCTTCGCACCGCGCGTGATGCAGACCAGCCGCAAGCCGTATTTGTCGCGGAGCCATCGCGCGGACCTCTCTTCGTCGGTGAACGTCCCGCCAAGCGACTTCACCACGATCGGCAATTCATCCTGATTCAGTTTGACAACGTCGGATAACTTAAGCGAGTCGTCGAACATTTCCGCCGAATAAAATGGCGCCCGCAAATTCACGTCGAAGATGCGCGTCGTTCCCCAACCTACTTCCTGAAGGAAGGAACGAATAGTAGCGCGCGATTGCGGAGAACGCTGCGCAAGGGTGCCGAAGCAGACGGCGTCAGCGGTGGAAGCCAGCTTCTGCCATTCCGGCGTCCATTCAAAGTAATCCCAGGCGCTATTCGGTGTGAATTCAAACGTCGCCTGTCCCAGCGGATCAACATCCACTTTCGCTGTACTCGTGGGATGCTGCGTGTCGATCTGTAAGAATTTGCTGCGCAGACCGATGCGCTCGAGGCGGCGCCCGGCGGTTCGGCCCAACGCATCGCTGCCGACGCGGCTGGCGACGATGCCGTGATCGCCGAGCAAACTCGTCATGTAGGCGAAGTTGGCTGGAGCGCCGCCGAGTTCCTTCCCTTTTGGCAAAACATCCCAAAGGAGTTCGCCGAGGCCGACGATGTTGTAAGACTTATGCGGCATAAGCTGGGCTCGCGAAGCTGATGGATGCTCGAAGACTAACGCACGTTATATGTGGTTCAGAATTCATGGCTTGGCGTTTTGCCGTTCTTCCAACTGGCCGGCGACGCTAAGTTCGCGCGCTGCATCCTCTTCGCGGCCCATGTCGCGATAGGCCTGTCCCAACAGATGGTGTGTCATCGGGTTGTTGGGATCCATCGCGAGCGCACGCTGCAAGGCCCGGACGGCCAATTCGGATTCCCCTTTTTTCTGCAAAACCTTGCCCATCAATATATAGGGGCCCGTGGAAGTTGCATCGAGCCAAATGGAGCGCTGCAACAGCTTCTCGGCATCGTCGAATTTCTGAACGCGCGAATATGCATCGGCGAGTTTGTAGTACGCCGTAGCGTAGCCTGGATTGAGCGAGAGCTCCTTTTGCAACTCGGCGATCGCCTCGGGAATTTTCGAGTGATAGAGATCAAGCTCGCCGAGCAGTTCGTGAACGAGCGGCATTTTCGGATCGAGCGTCGCCGCTTTTTGCGCATACTCTTCGGCAACGGGACCGAAGTCCTGTCGCAGCAACATGCGCGCTGTAAATAAGTAAGCCGCCGCCGAATCCGGCGCGACGTTGAACATCTTCGCGAACGCTCCGCGCGCTTTTGGATAATCCTTGGTCTGGATGTAACAGACGCCAAGGATGTAAGCCGCATCGACATTCGCGTTGGGAAACCACGTCTGCACTTTTTCGAGCGCGGGAATCGCTTCGTTCGGCCTGCCTGCAAGATATGCAGACAGTCCGAGCAGTTGCGTCGATTCGCCGTCTTTTGGATTTTCGGTTTGCGCCCTTTGCAGCGCGGCGATCGCCTTCAGGTAGTCGCCCTTTTTGTAGTAAGCGATGCCAAGTTCGTGCGCGAGACCCGGCATCGGTGGATTTTTCGTCTGCAATTCTTCAAGCGTAGTGATCGCGTCGTCAAATTTGCCTTCGCGCAAAAGCCGGCGCGGAACCTCGAATTCCCGCGAAGCAGCCGCCGAAGGACCATTGCTCGAATTCGGAGCTGGCGCGGTTGGCTCGGGCGCAGTCTGCGCGAACGCGAGCGGGGATCCGAGAACAATCGAAAGAAGGCCAACTGCGCAGCGAAAATAGAACTTTGATCGGAAATCGAACTTCGACATTGCGAATTCTCAAAATAAATCGAACCAAGATTAGAACATAAAAAACGGGGAGCCCGCGAGGGCTCCCCGTTTTGTTTGGGGTGTGGTTGTTCTTCTTTTGTTAGAAAGTCACGCGCAGACCGAACTGCAACTGGCGCATGCCGGTCGGCGAACCTGGCGAACCGTCACCTTCGATATCGGTGATCTGGCCGGCGTTACCACCGCAGTCGATGCAAGTGTTGCCCTGGTTCGAGTTGAACCCGAGGACAACGTGGTTGAAGACGTTGTAGGCGTCAAAGCGGAATTGCGCCTTGATGCGTTCGGTAACCGTGAAGCTCTTGGAGAGCGACATGTCGGAGAAGAACGCACGAGGTCCACGGAAAGAGTCGAAGCCGGCGTTGCCCACCTTTCCGCAAGCTGGAAGTGCGAACGGTCCTGACGTCGGCCGCGCCAAGCTGCAGGAATCGACGCCTGCGTCGGCGGGACCAACGGCGTAGGCCAACGGGGCAACGGGAGTGAATTCATACCACTGCCCGTTCACTTTCTTCGGACCCACGTCGAAGGACTGGCCATTGATTGCGTCGGGGCGGCAGGGTCCCGCATCGGAGATTTGGCTGCATTCCCCTATGCTCGGCGTCCATGGAAGACCCCCGCTGTAATTCAGGGTGTTGCTGAGCTGCCAGCCACCGATAATGAGGTCCATCGCGCGGCCCGATCCGCTCATGAACCGCTTGCCTCTGCCGAAGGGCAGCTCGTAAACGGTGCTGAGCACGAACACGTGGTTGCGGCTGAACGGATCCGGGCCGTATGAGATCCGCGGATCGACAGAGTAGTAAGAGTCGGTGAAAGAATTCGCATGCGAATACGTGTAGTGGCCCAGGAATTGGAGGCCACCCGAGAAACGCTTCTCGACTTTCAC
>DATAMU010000499.1:0-2006 GCA_036266605.1 Candidatus Acidiferrum sp.
ATCCGGACTGAAGCCCATATTGACATCGAGCACGCGCATAAAACTTCGAATCAACAAGCCGGCGCCCACAACCAGCACGCACGCCAATCCGATCTCCGCGACAACCAGCCCATTCCGCACCAACGCGTGGCCTCGCCCGACGCTCGACCCGCGGTTCGCGTCCTTCAGTGTGTCGTGCAGACGCAGGCCGCGCACCTGCAACGCCGGCAAAAGGCCGAAAACCAATCCCGTCGCGACCGCGACGAGCAGCGTAAACAGCAGCACCGTGCCATCGATATGCACTTCGCCGAGCAGCGGGATGCTGATGGAAGTGAGATGCGCCAAAACGCGCGTTCCTATGAACGCCAGAATCAGCCCGACGACCGCGCCGCAGAAAGACAGAATCAGACTCTCCGTCAGCATCTGCCGAACCAGCCGCATCTTCCCCGCTCCGAGCGTCGCGCGAATCGCAATTTCCTTTTGTCGCGTCGTGCCGCGCGCCAGCAGCAAATTCGACAAATTCGCGCAAACGATCAGCATCACGACGCCCACCGCAGCCGCCAGCACGAACAACGCGGGCCGCAGCCGGCCGCTGACATGTTTCGTCAGCATTGAGACTTTGGGATCGAACGAGTTCCGTTCTTTGTGCGCCTCCACTTGAAGTTTCGCAAGCACCGTCGCTTCCGCCTGCGCCTGTTGTACGGTGACTCCGGGTTTCAGCCGTCCGACAATCGCAAGCGTGTTGCCATACTTGTTCGTTTCTGCCGTCAGCGGAAAGCACTCGAAAATGTCCACTCGGCTTCCCGGCGTGAATATCGTCGAAAAATCGAATGACGCCGGGAGGACGCCGACAACTGTCTTCTGGCCCCCATCGAAATCGAGCGCTCTGCCGACGATGTGCGGGTCCGCTCCGAATTTAGTCCGCCAGATCGCATCGCTCAGCATCACGGCGTTCGGCCCGTTGAATTTCGCTTCGTCGTCGCTGAATTGCCTTCCTAACACCGGCTCGATGCCGAGTAGCGGAAAAAAATTCTCCGACACCGGCACGCTCGTCAACCGTTCCGGCTGCCCGCCCTCGATCAGCTTTGCGTCCCCCACGCCGTAAAATGCAAAGTACGCCGCCATCTCCGAGAACGATTGGGTCTTGTCGCGGAGATCCTTGAAATGATCGACCTGCGACGTCTTTCCCGACATGTTGTCCGTCTCATCGGTGTTGTTCGCAATCCATGCAAGACGGTCCGGATCCTTGAACGGCAGCTTGTGAATCAACAGCGTATTCACGACGCTGAAAACCGTGCAGCTCGCGCCGACGCCGAGCCCCGCGATCAGAATCGCGAAAATCGCAAACGCTTTGTCGCGCCGCAACGTCCGCAGCGCATACTTCACGTCCTGGCTCAACACCTCCAGAAACGGCAATCCTCGGGCATCTCGATTTTCTTCGCGCAAGGTCTCACGTCCTCCCACTCTTAGAATCGCCGCACGCCGCGCTTCCTGCGGCTTCATCCCTGCCTTCTCGTACTCCGCCGCCAACAAATCCAGATGCGCTTCGAGTTCTTCGTTGAAGTCGTCGTCCAGATCCGATTTCGTCCAAATCGCCCGAATCTTCGCCCACAAAATGTGAACGCCGTCGCCCATCACTTGCTTCCCCTCGCTCCGCTTCCATCGGTGTGCCGAACGAAATTCTCGCCGTAGGGGCACGGCACGCCGTGCCCGTCCCTCGACGTCTCCAATCCAACCTCTATCGCAACTCCACCTCGGCTCATGTACGGGCGCAGCACTGCTGCGCCCCAGGCCCGCACGATCTCGAGATCTTGCCGCCGTCCGATTTTGACTTTCGCCTTCATTGCCCTTCCTTCGCCGCCGCAAAAAATCTCGCAATCACCGCCGACAACTGCTCCCAATTCTCCGCCGTCTCCACCAGCCGCTTCGACCCGCGCGAAGTAATCGCATAAAACTTCGCCTTCCGGTTGTTCTCCGAAACGCCCCACTCCGACTTGATCAGCCCGCGTTGCTGGAGCCGCACCAGC
>DATAMU010000500.1:0-2263 GCA_036266605.1 Candidatus Acidiferrum sp.
AAGACGTTTCTTATCAACGATGTGTGGTGCTTCCCAAGGGGACGAAGATCGTCGGGCATATCGTGAAGGTGACGTCAGGCGGCAAGGGGCGGACCGGATCCGCGATTTTTGTGACGTTCGACAAAGCGGTGATGAAGGACGGGCAGGAGATTATCTTCAACGCCGGGATTCAGGCCTTGGCGGTGACGGCTGTGCCGGAGAGTGCGAGGAGCACGGTTTCGGAGGCGCAGGCGGTGCCGGTGGAGAATACGGATAGCGCTGGTTCGAACGACTCGCTCGTGGCGACGAACTATCAGCAGCCGCAATCGGTTGCGGCGCCGATGGCGCCGGCGGTTCGCGCGCAGGGCGCGTTTAATTCGGATGGATTGTTTTCGAGCGACAGCAAGGGAGCGTTTGGGCGGCCGGACTTGAAGGTGTATACGCCGACTTCGGAAGGGTCACGTGGAACGGTAATCTTGTCGTCGAAGAAGATTTTACATCTCGAGCAGGGCACGCATTTGTTGTTGGTGGTGCAGCCGCCGCCGACCGATGGGGCGGATGGTGGGAGTGGGAATGCGCCTGGGGTTGAGCAGCAACAGTAGAGGGCGAAAATTGCATCGAATTATTTAAAGGGAGTCGGCACACGGTGTCGGCTCCTTTTTTATTGGGGAGTGAAAATATGCGAATCCGAAGAGTGAGCGGCGGCTTTCTGACTTTCGCGGCTTTGTGTTTTGGCGCGTTGAATGCGACGCCGGCGTTTGCGCAAGAGGCGCGAAGCGAGCAGGCGGAGGCGACGCTGGCGGCGGGGACGGCAATTTTGGCGGAGCTGAATTCGGGGCTGGACTCGAAGAAATTGAAGCCGGGCGATGTGGTGACGGCGCACACGACGGAGGCGATGAAGTCGAACGATGAACGGACGATTATGCCGCGCGGGACGAAGTTGTCGGGGCATGTGACGCAGGCGGAGGCGCGGAACAAGGGCGGGAATGCATCGACGCTGGGGATTCAGTTCGACAAGGCGACGTTGAAGGATGGCGGAGAGATCGCGCTGAATGTCGTGATTCAGGCGATTGCGCCGCGGGATTATTCGGGACCTGTGGGAGGAGGAGAGGATTCGAGCCCGCAGCACATTGGAACGACGCAGACTTCTCCGATGGCGGGGCGCGCGCCGGTACCGAACAGTGCGCCGCAGACGGCGGAGGGCGGAGCGGCGCCGGGCGGGAATTTTCCGGTTGCGCCGGGAGTGCGGCTGGATGCGCGGAGTCAGGGCGCGGTGGGGATGAAGGGGATCACGCTGGATGCGCAGGCGGTGGAGGGACGGGCGGCGACGGTGATTAGTTCGAATGGGAAGAGCGTGAAGTTGGATGAGGGGACGAGATTGCTGCTTGTGGTGCAGGAGAAGAAGGGCGAAGCGCCGCCGCAATGAAGTGACTCAGCGGCTGTTACAAGTCGTTGTAGGGCGTGCGTTATACTGCTGAGATGGCGGCGGCGAAGAAATTATTTTTGGTGGATGCGATGGCGCACGTGTATCGGGCGTTTTTCGCGCCGATGGTGCGGATGAATGCGCCGTCGGGGATGCCGACGAAGGTTCCGTTTCTCTTCAACAATATATTGAGAAGGCTGGTGAAGGATTATCAGCCGGATTACATCGGCGTGGTGTTCGACACGTCGAAGCCCACATTTCGCGACAAACTTTTCGAAAAATATAAAGCGCATCGCACGCCGATGCCGGATGAGTTGAAGCAACAGCTGCCGTATGTGAAGCAGCTGTGCGAGGCGCTGCGGCTGCCCGTGATTCAGTACGACGGATTCGAGGCGGACGATATTTTGGGCGCGCTGTCGGTGCAGGCGGCGAAGCAGAAGCTCGACGTGCTGCTGGTGACGAACGATAAGGACATGATGCAATTGGTTCGCGGCGGCGTACGCGTGTTGCGGCCGGGCACGGGCGGGATGAAGAACGATGTGATCGTCGATGCGGCAAAAGTGAAAGAGATTTTGGGAGTGGCGCCGGAGCAGGTGGTCGATTACATGGCGCTGTTTGGCGACAGCATCGACAACATTCCGGGTGCGAAGGGGATTGGCGAAAAGGGCGCGGCGGAATTGATCGTGAAGTATGGGACGGTCGAGAATGCGCTCGATCACGCGGATGAAGTGCCGAACAAGCGGTATCGCGAAGCGCTCCAGCAGCAACGCGAGCAAGTGATGATGTCGAAGCAGCTGGCGCGAATTGCGATCGATGTGCCGGTGACGTTGGATTTGGAATCGATGAAGCGGCAGGAGCCGG
>DATAMU010000501.1:0-1967 GCA_036266605.1 Candidatus Acidiferrum sp.
GTAGCGGATTTCGACTTCGAATTTGTCGCCGACTTTGGGAGTGCCGGGGAGAGAGATGAGGAGTTTTGCGGGAGTGGTTTCGAATTTGGCGGCAGACTTGTTGACGGTAACGCTTTGGATGGTGAGTCCAACGGAGTCGAATGCGAGGCGCGTGGTGTTTTCACGGAGGATGGAGACAGAGTGGGTGACATCGCCGATGACTTTGCGCTGGTCGATGTCGAATTTTAAATTGATCTTGGAGTGCTGGAGGTCGTAGTCGCGGGTGCGAGCGTAGGGTTCGTCGGCGCGAACGGAGAGCGAGAATAAGAAAGCGAGTGCAACGACGATAGTAGCCGCGGCTCCACGCAATTTCAGGCGAGCGCGATTTTTTTGGGCCGCGTTACAAGATGATTCGATCATTCCGATTTGTCTCCAGACTTTTTGTCGAATGAAATTTTGATTGGGCCGAATGTCACTTAGGCGCACACGTTTGTCGGTGCGCGGTCTTACTACATGGACCGCAACTCACTGCGAAATCGAACCGGACTGGCTGGCGTTTGGAACGTGCACGCGAGCAAAGAGGTCGTATCGACGTCGGGGCAGCGAGGCCGCTTTACTACAATACTTCGCCACTTTTCGTTGGCGGGCTCCACCATTTTAGACGTAAACGGACCGGTTCGGTTACCGGTGTATGCCGCTGAATGCAAAGAGCTTGCCCTATGAGGCGCAGAGCACTAAGATGCGGCCAATTTCTGATCTTATGGCCCCTTGTTCATTCTCGCGAAAACGCCGGCGAAACGCCGGCGCTACCAGCGCTCGAATCAATTGGCTTCGATGTTAGTTCTCGAGGAGGTCCCATGCGAAATCGTTTTCGAAATTTGGGTTTTGTGATCGTGGCGGTGTGCTTACTGCTTGCAGCGATGCCGGCTGCGGCGCAGATTGGAAAATATGTTCCGGTGCCGGCGGGTTCGGACGCGGATCACGCTCTGACGGAGATCAATGCGGCTACTGATCCGGCGCAGAAGCTAGCGCTGATTGATAAATTTGCGGCGAGCGCTCAGGGCGACATGGCGATCGTGGTGGACGACACCTACGTGAACTATTACCTGACAGCGAAAAATTACGACAAGGCATTTGAGTATGGCGACAAATTATTCGCGATCGATCCCGACAACTTCGCGAACGCTGTAAATATGGTGCGCGCGGCGCAGGAAAAGGGAGATTCGGACAAGCTGCTCTCTTACGGCGCGAAGGCCGCGGATATTTTGAAGCGCTACAAAGCTTCCTCGGTGCCCGACGACGAGAAAAAGCGCAACCTTGAAAATGCGCACGACAACATCGTTTACGTGCAGCAATTGATTTTCAACGGGGCGTACCAGACGCAAGATCCAACGAAGCGGGCTGCTCAGTTGGTGCAGTTTGCGCAGATGTTCCCGGATTCACCCTATGCCGATCGGGCGATGGGCGTGGCGGCGACTTCGTACCAGCAAAGCCAGAATACGGCGAAGATGATCGAGGTTGCCAACGGATTGTTGGCGAAGGATCCGAACAACGTCGGGATGCTGCTGTTGCTGGCGGATTATTACAGCGAGAAGGGCGAGCAACTCGACAAGGCGGAAGCCGATGCGAAGAAGGCGACGGCGGTCCTTGCGGACGCAAAGAAGCCGGATGGGCTGACCGACGACCAGTGGCAGCAGCAGGTGTCGTTGCAAAAGGGGCTCGCGCTGAGCGCGCTCGGGCAGGTCAACATTCAGAAAAAGGCCAATGCTTCTGCGGTCGAGAATCTCAAGCAGGCCTCGCCTCTGCTCAAAGCGGACGCAGGAAGTTATGCACGCAACCAATACAGGCTGGGATATGCGTTGCTGAATCTGAAGAAAGTTGCTGACGCGAAGCAGGCCTTTACCGAGGCGGCGTCGGTGGAGAGTCCGTACAAGAAACCGTCGCTGGATAAGTTGAAGGCGATGGCGGGGGCGACGGCGTCGGCGCGA
>DATAMU010000502.1:0-2912 GCA_036266605.1 Candidatus Acidiferrum sp.
CGACAACAGAATTCAAAAACCAATCCTGCTGCAAATAATCCACCGGCTCCGTCTCATAAAACGATGACACTTTGCTGACACGAATCCCAGCGCCGCTCAACGCCGCAATCGCTGCATCCAAACTCGCAGCCCGATCGCCGATATTTGACCCGAGCGATAGATACACTCTTTGAGGTGCCAATTGAGTTCCGGAAGTCAGCGGCGGTCCTTCCAATAGCTTGAGCGTCTTTTTCCGTGTGCGACCGCGACGATTAGAATCATGTCGGTAAGCTCTCGGTAGACAACCGAGAACGGAAAATGTTGTAGCACAAGTTTTCGGGTATTCTCGGGACCGCTCGGCCAACGATCAGGATGCTCCGCTATCCGCTCTATCGCGAACTGTATTTCGTCAGCGAACCTGGAGGCAGCAGCGCGACTTCGAGCGAAATACCACTCAAAAGCAGATTCATATTCGAGGAGCGCTTCGGTTTGGAACTCAACTGCCTTGCTTGGCATTGGAAAGCCGGGCGGATATCCGAGCCTGAACCTCTTCCCATGGTACGGACTTTGACTTGCCGGAATCGAAGTCGGCAATCCGACGTGCGATTTCCTCGTCCCATGCAGCCTCTACGTTGTCGTCGGCGGGTTGATCGAGGCTTTCTAGCAAAGACCCCGCGAGGTCGGCGCGTTCCTCGTCGGACAAGGCCAGTGCTTTCTGAAGAAGCTCGAGGGTCTGCTTTGTCATATCGCTATTATACCGCGCAATCGATCTGTCGGCGTTTCAGGGGATGCACCGCTGGCCAAAACTACAGTACGTAGTGTATATGCATGGCCATCCGGCTGGGCGATAGTGCCCGGCCACTTCATCGAAGTGGGTTCATCGCGTCACCGCCCAGCAACTAACGCGGTTTCGCAAGGAGAATTGTCATGTCTATCCTTGCCTGGATCATCCTCGGACTTTTGGCCGGTTTCATCGGAAGCAAAATCGTCAACAAAAGCGGCGAAGGCGTTTTTCTCGACATCATCTTGGGAATCGTCGGCGCGGTCGTCGGCGGCTGGCTGTTCAACACATTCGGTCATTCCGGCGTTACGGGACTGAATTTGTACAGCTTGCTCGTCGCCGTGATCGGTGCGGTGCTGGTGCTCGTCGTGTGGCACGCGATCAAACGCGCTTAGCTTCAAGCTTTCGCGCCGTAGAAGTTGAAAAGAGCGCGTTTCGTTCACGGTCGGATTTAGAGTGCATCAGAACAATCGCGGCTGGCGGCGCGGTAACTCGCGCCCGAAATATTCGTAGGCCCGCGGCGTCGCCATTCGCCCGCGCGGCGTGCGATCGATCATGCCGATCTGCATCAGATACGGCTCATACATTTCTTCGATCGCGTCTTCCTCTTCGCTGAGCGCAGCGGCAAGCGTTCCGAGCCCGACTGGACCGCCGCCATACTTATCGAGCAGAGCGAGCATTAAGTTGCGATCGACTTCGTCGAGCCCATTCGAATCGATGCCAAGCATCTGCAACGCTTCCTGCGCCACGGCGCGCGTGATGCGCCCGGCCGCGCGCACCTCTGCAAAGTCACGCGCCCGGCGCAGCAACCGATTCGCGACGCGAGGTGTCCCACGGCACCGCCGCGCAATCTCTTCCGCGCCACCTTCGTCCATCTCAATATTCAAAATTTTCGCCGAGCGATTCAAGATCACGAGCAAATCTTCCGGCTCGTAAAAATCCAGCCGATGCACGATGCCAAATCGCGATCGCAGCGGCGCCGTAATGAGCCCCGCGCGCGTGGTGGCGCCGATCAGCGTGAAATGTCCCAGCGGGAACGGATGAATCCGCGCCCCCGGCCCCTGGCCGATGATCAGATCGACACGAAAATCTTCCATCGCCGGATACAAAACCTCTTCCACGGCCGGCTGCAAGCGATGAATTTCGTCGAGAAAGAAAACTTCCTTCGCCTCAAGCGAAGTCAGAATCGCAGTGAGGTCGCCTTTACGTTCGAGCAACGGCCCGGCACTCGTCTTGATCGGGACATTCAATTCGTTGGCGATAATCTGTGCCAGCGTGGTCTTGCCGAGCCCCGGCGGCCCGTAAAGTAAAACGTGATCGAGTGCTTCCCCACGGCTGCGCGCGGCTTCGATGGCAATTTGAATGTTTTCTTTGACGCGCTTCTGACCAATATATTCGCTGAGTCGCGTCGGCCGAACGCTCGCCTCGATGCGCGCGTCTTCATCGTAGACCGCGCCAGAGACGATCCGCGGCGGTTCGCGCCGTTCCAACATTCGCTTTGTGCTTGCGTCAGACATGGTGGTCAACGTCGTCGGTGTTGCTAAGTTCGAGCAGCTCGTCCTTTTGGCGCACTCAAAATTTGCAGCGCCGCGCGCAACATCTTCTCAAAATTAGCGCCTGAGCCGGCTTCCCGCTTGGCTTCGGCAACCGCAGTTTCCGCCGCGCGCTGTTCGTAACCAAGATTCACGAGAGCGGAGGCAACATCCGCTTCAATGCCGGCAGGAGTCGAAGCGGCCGGGCGATCAACCTCTACAGTGACCGCGTCGAGTTTATCTTTCAACTCGACCACCATGCGCTCGGCAGTCTTGCGTCCAACACCGGGAATCTTCGTCAGCCGCGCCAGGTCGCTGTTGCGAATCGCAGGCACAAGCTCTTCCACACTCATGCCCGACAAAATTTTCAGCGCCAGCGACGGCCCCACACCGGAAGCCGAAAGCAACATCTCAAAAAAATGTTTTTCTCGCGAAGAAAGAAAACCATACAGCGCCAGAGCATCTTCGCGCACATGCGTATGAATCAGCAGCGTCACTTCGGTATGCAGATCACCCAGCGTTGCGTAGGTCGAGAGAGGAACCAACACGACATAGCCAACGCCGCTAACGTCAACGAGCACTTGATTCGGCCGCTTGTCCGCAAGCCGCCCGCGCAGTTG
>DATAMU010000503.1:0-2555 GCA_036266605.1 Candidatus Acidiferrum sp.
CGGACTACCTTCATTCTCCCTACGTCTCCTCCCAAAAACGCGCCCCGTCCCAACCACTCATCCATCTTCCCCACACGATCTCCGAAGTCACAGGCCCCGTCTTTAGCAACGATCTCATCGACGTAAAAGCTTTCGACCTCACCAAACAACATCACGCCGAACCCATCGGCGAACGCGTCATCGTCTCCGGCCGCGTCATTGACGAAGATGGCCGTCCGCTCCCGCACACGCTCGTCGAAATCTGGCAAGCAAACTCCGCCGGCCGCTACGCCCACGCGATCGATCAACACAACGCTCCGCTCGATCCCAATTTCACCGGATGCGGCCACACCATCACCGACGCCGAAGGCCGCTATCGCTTCGTCACCATCAAGCCCGGCGCCTATCCCTGGCAAAATCACTACAACGCCTGGCGCGCTGCGCACATTCACTTCTCCGTCTTCGGTCCCGCGTTCGCCACGCGCCTGATCACGCAAATGTACTTCCCCGGCGATCCGCTGATGGCCAACGATCCGATCTTCAACTGCACCGCCGATGAAAGCGCGCGCAATCGCCTCATCTCGCTCTTCGATTGGCAAACAACGATGCCGCTGCAAGCGCTCGGCTATCAGTTCGACATCGTGATGAGCGGCCGCGACGCAACTCCATTCGAAGACAACCACGGAGCGCATCGATGACACTGCGCGCGACAACGTGGCAAACCGTCGGCCCGTTTTTCAAAATCGGTCTGGCGTGGTTGTATCGCGAGGATCTCGCGCCCGCAGGCGTCGCAGGCGAACGCATCGAAATCGCCGGTCAAGTCTTCGACGGCGAAGGAAAGACCGTGCCCGACGCCGTCCTTGAACTCTGGCAAGCAAATGCGCACGGCAAATACGCGCACCCTGAAGACGAGCAAGACAAACCGCTCGACGCAAAATTTTCCGGCTTCGGCCGCATCGCCACCGATGATCAAGGCCGCTTTCGCTTCACGACAATCAAGCCAGGCCAAGTCCCCGCGCCGGAGCAAGCGGGCAACACCGCAGCCACGTGGGCACCACTGCAAGCTCCGCATATCAACGTCTCCATTTGCACGCGCGGCCTGCTCCGCCGCCTCACGACACGAATCTATTTTCCGGACGAAACGGCGAACGCGACCGATTTTGCTCTGCAACAAATCGACCCATCACGCCGTTCAACGCTGATCGCAAGGTGCTCCGCAAACTCTTCCTCGAAATTCGAGTGGGACATCGTGCTTCAAGGCGCCAACGAAACAGTCTTCTTCGATATCTAAAGATGAACGTTCTCTCACACGCCTATCGCCCTGCTGGCGATTAGTTTCTGAATCGAAAAAAAAACAAAAAAAGTTTTGCGCCCGCAGAAATTTCTGCGCAGAATGAGTTCAACTTTCGGGTCGCCGCAATTCTCAGGGGAATCCGGCGCGCCCAGTAGAGGTGCAAAGATGTGTGCTTCCCGCCTTTTGGCATTGTGTTGTTTGGTGTGTCTATTCGGCTCCGCTGCGAGCTTCGCTCAACCCCAAAATTCCAAAACTACGACCGCCACCGACTCCTCCAACACGATCGTCTCGGTTCGCCAGCTTCGTATTCCCGACAGAGCGAAGTTCGCGTTCAACAAAGGCACACAAAAACTCGCGGCAAAAGATTACGCGGGCAGCATCGCCGAATTTCAAAAAGCGATCGCGGCTTACGACGACTTCTACGAGGCGTACTACAAAATCGGAATCGCCAATCTCGAAATGCAGGCGAGCGAAGCCGCTGAAGCCGCATTTCGGACATCGATCGCTCTGAGTGAATCAAAATACACGCCGTCACTATTCGGAATGGGGTTGGCGCTCGCCAGCCAGAAACAATTTGCCGACGCCGAAACCTACGTTCGCGCCGGATTACAAATTGAGCCGACAAGTCCTTCGGGCCTGCTCGCACTTGGCTGGGTCTTGTTCTCGGCGCAGCGCGTCGTCGAAGCCGAAAAAGCCGCTCGCGAAGCCATCCTCTACAATCCAAATCTCGCCATGGCGCACTTGCTGCTGGCGCAGATCCATCGCCACCAAAACAATTCCGCCGCCATGGTCGATGACTTGGACGCTTATCTGCGTCTCGAACCCGACGGCCCCCGCAGCCGCGCCCTCCGCAGCAGCCGCGACGCCGCCCAGCAATCCCTCAACCCGGCCCCAGCCACAAAACCCGAGGCCCTAACTCCACCCGCCGGGATCGACCGCTAACCGAATCCGCCAGGCATCACCAAATGGCCGCCTCGATTGTGTAGGGGCGCAGCACGCTGCGCCCCAAGTCCGCAAGATCGCTCCGCCTCGTCGCGCTCCGCTTTTTCTTCTCTTTTCTGCGACCTCGGTGCATCCTGCGTTCAATTCCTATTCCGACGGCGCCTTTCCCTGCTTCATCTTGTACGTAATCTGCCCAAACATCCCCAACCAAAATTTCGCGTCCTCTGCCGTCAAATTGTGCCGCCGCATCAACCTTCGCAACTTCTGCCCCGTCGTCACCGCCGACCGCGAATCAAGCGATCCCGCCAACCGCAACGCATCCAACAACAAATCCGCCACT
>DATAMU010000504.1:0-2284 GCA_036266605.1 Candidatus Acidiferrum sp.
GTGAAGCAGCCGGCCGTGGTGCTGTTCACCTGGATGTAGGCTGCTTCCGGATTCCCGAATAGTCTTGCGATCGCGTCTTCGTATTTTCCATCGGCGATGTATTCGCTCGCGATGAGCTTGCGGCCCTGCACGTATGCTTCCAGCGTTCGCGGACTGTTGCGCAGTTCCTCGGGAAAACCTGCGCCGCCGTCGTAACGCTCGCAGTTGTCGGCATGAATGTAGACTGGGCCGGGCTGCGGTAGCGACTCGATTCCCGCGAAACGATCGTAGGTGAAAAGGATTCGCTGATCTTTTCCCGCCACGAACGTCTTCAGACAATGGCGGCACGGCGCTGCGTCTGTTGCGGTTTCCACGTGCGCCGGGAATCCGTACTTCGGCGCCTTCAATGTCGATCGCACCTCGTTGGCGACTTCGGTAGGCATCGCTTCGATCCTCATCGCTGTCGCCGTCTTCATCGCCGTCGCTGTGTTCGTGTTCATTTTCCGCTCTCCGTAAGGGCTGCCGTCAGGAGCAACCTCGCAGGACTATCTTGCGGTTTCGTTCGCAGGCGTTCTATCCGCTGAGCGCCATCAAACTTTTTAATTTTCCGTCCACTTTGCCTTCGCTTTCGACGAATTCGGCGGCATACGCGAGTTGCGGTAAGCTGTGTTTCGATCCATCTCACCGACCAATGCCGAAATCCACCAAAGTCAGCGCCGGGCTTCTTTTGTACCGCCGTAAGAATGGCGAGCTTGAGTTCTTGCTCGTGCATCTCGGCGGTCCCTTCTGGGCGAAGAAGGACGACGGCGCGTGGTTTCTTCCGAAGGGCGAAGTGAATCCTGGTGAAGACGAACAGGCAGCCGCGCTCCGCGAATTTCGGGAAGAAACCGGGCTCGATGTTCATCCGGCTCTCGAGCTGGTTTCACTCGGGACGGTGAAACACAAGTCGGGAAAACTCGTCCACGCCTGGGCGCTGGAAGGCGACTGCGATCCAAGTGCGATCCATAGCAACACATTTGAGGTCGAGTGGCCTCCGCGTTCGGGAAAGAAGCAAACATTTCCGGAGATTGATCGCGCCGCGTTTTTCACGCAGGCCTCCGCCGAAAAGAAAATGCATCCTACCGAGTTTGAATTCGTGCCCCGGCTTGTTAGGCTCCTGTAATCGCGTTGATGCTCGGCGTCCGCGACGTGAAAAGTGCTCGCTTCGGCGGCGGGGCAGAGTTCGCGATGTTCTCGAATGGTGCAATTTGGTCCTTGCCAAAATTTTTGATCTACCTCAATTTCGAGCCAAGCATCTCTAACTCGGAGTGACTCTCCATGCAAGAAACAGCTCAGCAGTACATACAGCGCATCCTCGGTCACGTCGCGGGCAAGAACCCGTTGAAGGTTCAAACGGAGACGCCGAAGCGTCTTGCCGCGCTAATCAAGAACGCTTCGACGGCGAAGCTGCGCAGGCGGCCGGCGCCCGAGAAATGGTCGGTGACGGAAATCCTGGCGCACCTGGGCGACGCCGAGATCGTCACCGCATGGCGGATTCGCTCGATTCTCGGAGCGCCCGGAACTGCAATTCAGGCTTACGACCAAAATGCGTGGGTCGCCGCCGGACGATACAACGAACGGAATCCACGCGAGTGCCTGGAAGTTTTTCGCGCGGTGCGCGAAGCCAATCTCGGAGTGCTCAAACGGCTGAAGCCCGAGCAATGGAAACATCACGGCATGCACGTCGAGCGCGGCGAAGAAACCATCGAGCGAATCCTGCACATGATGGCGGGTCACGACATCAACCACCTCCGGCAAATCGAAGCCATCCTCAAGCTGACGACGAATCGCAAGAAGACCCGCTAGGCCTTCGCGAACGCCTGCTTTCAAAGTACGCACGAACGATTTGCCAGCGTCGTTGCTCCAATCTCAATTCAGCGTCGGCGCTGCGGAAAAACGCCGGCAAGATGCCGGCGCTACTGGGCGTCGCGTCGTTGATGACCGACTATTCATGGCGGAGGGCGACCATGGGGTCGATGTGCATGGCGCGGCGCGCGGGGATTAGGCATGCGGCTAGCGCGATCACGACGAGCAATGCAGTGACGGAGAGGAAGATCAGCGGGTCGGTGCTGCTGACTCCGTAGAGCATGCTTGCGAGCATGCGCGTCAAGCCGAGCGCGGCGGCAACGCCGATTACGACGCCAAACAATATGAGTTGCAGGCTCTCTCGCAAGATCAAGCCGAGCATTCCGCTGGGAGTTGCCCCGAGTGCCATGCGGACGCCGATTTCGCGGGTGCGTTGCGAAACGGCGTAGGAAATCACGCC
>DATAMU010000505.1:0-7410 GCA_036266605.1 Candidatus Acidiferrum sp.
ACAAGCTGGTCGCGACCGCCGCGTCTCGAAACAGCTTCACATTCACATCGCTCACGTTGAACGAATCGTACTTCACCTCGCCGTTTTGCACCGCGTTGATAAATGAAGTCTTGTTGACAACTTGCCCGTGCGAGAGCGTCCCCGCAAAATCGTCGGCATACACCCGGCGAAAGAAAGTCCCGGCGTTGGTCTGAATCGCGCGCGCCGCTTCCTTCTCCAGATTGACGATCTCTTCGCGTTGCATCTCAGGGTTCGCAGGCGCACTGTCGTCTTGCTGTCCACCGAAGTGCAGCATCAATGCCAGGACTGCCAGTGAGAGGACCCTGAACATGCGAATACCTTTCTAGAGGGCTCGCCGCGTCCCCACAAGGTTTGCGTGGCTCTCCAGAATAAGAGTCTCCTATTGATCGCACCTAAATGGCGCAGTTTCTGGACCATAGGTGACGATTTAGATAGCCACAGAAAGGGCAATTCGTAACTCGAGTGGCGCATCGGCCCCTAGAAACGACGAAGCGGCGCCCGATCCGCTAAAGTCTCGGACCGGACGCCGCCTGCGCGACGCTCCTTGGAAGTGTTCTGGCCTTACAACGAGCGCAAAAAGTTCAGCACATCCTGCTGCTGTTGTTGCGTGAGTCTGTGGTTGAAAAGCTGAATCACGCCATTCGCTTCCGAGCCGCGACCCGCGTGCTGATTGATGGCATCGATCAGATCGGTCGAACGTCCATCGTGCAGGAAGAACGCGCGCTGACCGAGCCCCCACAGAGGCGCGGTGCGGAACTCGTCGCCCGCAGCTCCGCCTTGCGACACACCGTCGGCGAGATTGCTCCCCATGTTGTGAACGAGCAGATCGGAGTAGAGGTTGACGTTGGCATTGCTGAGGCTCGCCGTAAACTTCGACGTCCCCGTCTTCATCGATGGAGTGTGGCAGAGCGCGCAGCCGATCTGCGCGAACATGCGCGATCCATTGGCGATCGAGTTCGCTCCTCCGGGTTCTACCGTGGACGGAGTCGGAGGCGCCAGCAATCGCATGAACATCGCGAAACCTACGGTGTCGCTCGGTACGCCCGTAGTCTGCACCGCGGTCATGTCGGTGACGTCTTCCGGCGTCGCATTCACCCGGCAGTTTGCGGGCAGGGCGGCTTCATCGGGACTCGAACGCTCGTTCATGAACAACTCGTTCGTGACGCCCATTTCGACGTTGTAGGCCTCGCCCGAAAAAACTTCGAGCGATTTATTTTGCGCCTTCCAACCGAAGCGGCTGACTGTGCCGTCGTTGCCGTTGCGATTCGGGTGACCCGAAATCCCCATGAATCTCTTGATCTGCTCATTCGAATTCATGTTCGCGAGGATGGTTTCGTCGGGAATATTTTCGATGAGTCCCGCGCCGAAAACCGGTGTCGGAATTCGGAAGATCACGTTGCCGATTCTTAAGTTATGCGCGAAGTCGGGCTGCTTGATCGAGCAACTGCCCGCGTCGTGCCGGCCTGAAATGACCCAAAGGTCATGCACGCCACCGTCGGGTTGGTTTTGATTGATCGAACCATCGCGATTTAGGAAAAACTTGAAACGCGCCTCGCGCGCCGGTCCATCGATGGTGATGAACGACGGGAAAGGATTTTGCAGCGAGTTTTCCGTGGTGACGAGGGTCTCGGGATTCGGTCCGATGAACGGAAACGCCGTCGTGCTCGGGCTCGACCCGCCGACCGCGGGCTGAGCATGACAGCTCGAGCAGCTATTACTGTTGAAGCGCGGACCGAGGCCATTGTGATTCCCCCCCTGGACCGACTCCACTTCCTGAAAACGGCTCTTGCCATCGGTGAAATACTCATCGGCCGGCGAACCGATGACTGAGGCCAATTCAGCGCCAGAGTCTACCGATCCCGCACGCACACCCGGATCTTTCGCAGGATTCTGCGCCACGACGGCTCCCGTGCCCGACAACACGAGTAGTGAAGCGATCGACAAACCTATTCTGTTGCGACAAACAAGCCTCCACGAACGTTGCACACTTCTGCCTGAATACAGGGACATGGCCTGTCTCCTCCCATAAGGAGCTCGGTGGTCCCCAGAGCGAGGCTCTGGGCTGGCGGAAGACACACATCGGGCATCCGACCGCACTGCAAGCTAATTTTCGAGAACGACTTTTTCGGGATTCACGACGTCGCGCCTTGGGCAAGCCGCGCGTCGGGCTGGACAATGGGTGCGAGAGTAGTTGCGAGTTGAATTTGAGTCACCTGAACCGTGGGACAGTTTTGGGACAATGCACCCTCAGGGGTCGAAAGGGGGCAGTAGATGGCGGGTTAAATTGCACGGACGTTACTGGGGAAAACGCGGTATCGCGCGCGTGTACGCCCATTTATTTTCGCGAGTCGACTGACGCTCGGCACCTCGCTCATGAATCTCTACTCCGAATGAACACGAACTAGAAAGCACCTCCGTGCTCGAAGAAAAACTCCTGACATCGCGAAAGAAATCGCGTTCCGTAAACGTACCTGAGATATGGAGCGATCTACTCTGCGTCGCGCGCTCTGGACAGCGCTCGGGTTTTTGACGCTCATCGGGTGCGTGATCGTCATTCGTCGCGTCATCGCCCTCACACCCATTCTTCTCCACGGCTATCAGCCGCCGGCTCCCACCTCGAATCCCATCGCCGCACGATTTGGCAATCTCGACGACAAAATCGATCACTATCCGCACCTCTTGCTGATCCACATACTTCCCGGACTGCTGTTCCTTCTTCTTGCACCATTTCAATTCAGCGTCAGCTTTCGTTCCCGGCACCCGAAAGCCCATCGTGTCATCGGTCGAATCTTTCTTGTTTGTGGATTGATCGTCGGCACGACTGCTCTCGTAATGAGCTTCGCCATGCCGGCGATCGGAGGGGTGAATCAAGCGGCGGCTACAACTCTCTTCGGAGCGCTTTTCCTATTCGCCCTGGTGAAGGCTTACATTCACATTCGCCGGCGCGAGATCGCGCTGCATCGCGAATGGATGATCCGTGCTTTCGCGATAGGACTCGCCGTTACGACCATTCGACCAATCGTCGGCATCTTCTTCGCCACTTCGAGCTTCAGCGGATTGACGCCACGCGAATTCTTCGGCACAGCATTCTGGATTGGTTTCACAATTCATCTGATCGTCGCCGAATCTTATATTCGGACGCATCCGCAGTCACAGACGCTGCAAATTCCCGTCCTCTCGTCCGCAAATAAAAGCGAGGCTGCGTCCTGAAACCGCAGCCTCGCTGGCCTCGACAACTCCCTACAGTCGATCGATCTTTAGAATTTCACTAGAATCGACAAATCGATTCGATTCTCGATCTTTTTCAAATCCGGTGCGAATCCGGGAACCAACGATCCCGGCGTTCCGCAGATGTTTTCGACCAGCGGTGATGTTGGGCATGAAGTTGGTGTAATTCCTCCCGGCCCCGAGAAATACGGTACGTTCGCCGCGCGATGATCGAACTCGGTTCGGAACGTAATGTATTGCTTCGGCATATAGTCGAAGGTCGCCGACGCATCCCACGCCTTGAACGGATCGCCCGGATTCTCTGTGAAATATGGCGTGCCCGAAGCCGCCGTCGCTCCATTGATCGGCGGCAGCAGCACGAGATAGCGCCCCGGATTATTGATCTGCCCCCCGCCAAGCGTTAGACCATACCGGTCGTGGTCGAACCAGAACCGCTGGTAAATCATGTATCCGAGGAAGTCCTGCTTCGGCCCTTTCGCCGAATTGGTGTAGCAGCTCACGCCGCCGCCGTGTTCGCATCCAATATCGCCGGTCAGCGAAAACGCCATCTTGTCGAGCCCGTTCTCTGGCTTGTCGTAATATTTCACCTGGACGCTGTTGTCCGAGTGATAGCGCACGCGCCCAGGAGTATTGAATGCATCCTCACCAGCGAGGTAGCCGTTTGAGACGAATGTCACCTTGCCGTTCGGACGGTAATTCACCGAAAATCCCACGCCCAGCCGCCCGTTAAATCGACCGTACGACTGCCAGCCGTTGATCAGCCATCCTTCCACCTTGAGTTTTTCTGTTGGAAACGTTTGCACTCGCAATCCATTGAAGAAAAACGGCGTGTTCGAAGAAACGTACGAAGGTTGATACGCCCAGTTGTCGAAGTTGTACCAGCTGAACAATCCGATGTACGACAGGAAAATTCCCGCGTCCACGTTCACGCCATGCATCACGTCAAAGTGATACCCGCCATAAGCTTCCGCGAGATATCTATACGCGCCATCCAGCCCCCACTGCCCGCGTGAAGGACTCGCATCGTTGCGCGGCTGCGTCTGTGAGTACATCCCGAACTGCGTCATCAGCCGCCCGCGCACATTGTCGTAGTGAAAATCTCCGCCGACGCCAAGCTGTGTGAGTTGAAATTCCTGCGCCCGAAATACTTCCGCCGATCCGCCTATCGTGTCGTCTTTCGGATGGTTGAAATCGTAGACGTAGCCGGCATCCACTCGAATTTCCGGCGTAAAAAATTTCGTATCGAGCGGGATGTCTTTCGTCCTGGGGTTCCCGTTCATCCACGTCCAATCCGCAAACGCAAACGGCTCCGCTTTCTTCGGCTTCCCAGGATCGTGCGCGCCGATGGCAACCGCCGCGTCCAGAGACGGATCCATCGCGACAGAACTCGTCTTCGAGGTGGCCGCAACAGAAGTGGATTCCCGCGCCGCTGGCGCGGTCACCTCGCTCGCGCTCCCGGCAAGGCCATGTAGGGGCGCAGCATTGCTGCGCCCCTTGTCCGCAAGATCAACTGAACTTGCGCTCTTCGTATTTTGGTTTGCCGCTATCGAGCCGTTCGCGACCGCCAGCCCGCTGCTGTTCGTCGTCACACTCGATTCGCTCTTCGAACCCGAAACAGCCTCCGTTGTCTCATCCGCCTTCTTCGTCCCCGCGCTCTTCGCCTCCAACTCCTCCACGCGCCGCTCCAACTGCTCCACGCGATCGAGCAACATCCTTTCGCGCTCCGTCAAAGCCGCCGGCGCGTCAGCTTTCTTTTCTGCCTTCGCACCGCTTCTTGAATCAGTTTTCGCCGGCCCCGTACTCGCATCTTTCGCCGCCGAATCCTTCGCTCCCCCATCATCCGCAACCGCGCGTCCCGGAGCGCCCAAACTCAAAATCCCCGCCAATCCAAACGTACTAGCCCACATAAACTTCTTCGCGAACGGCCCCATATTTCTCTCCCTGCAACGATTGCAGTCGAACCTGGACCGCCAACGCCACGTACACACACGCTTGCCGTTTTAACAACGGAAGCGAGCACACACACGCGCCGGCCGCGCTACTGACTCGCGTCAGCGCAGCCTACTTCGTTGCCTTCATACGTTAGAGAGACCGCCGTAAGGAAACACCAAGCCCAGCGTTAAAAATCCGTAAGCCCCACATAAGCCACTTGTGAGTTGAATCTTGGTAGCGCCGGCGTCTCGCCGGCTGTTTTCCGATCTATCGAGATGCCCTATCGGCCACCATCGCCGTGTCACGCCCGCTTCTCGATCGCTCTAGAAACTCTGCTATTCGCGCGCTGTCACCCTGAGCGCAGCGAAGGATCTCCGCCGTACCCTCCGCGCAAGCCTATCTGGCGTATCGCTGTCACGCCCTACTTCCCCGCCTGCGCCGCCAACGCCCGCCCTTCCGCGATCACGCCCTGAAACTCCGCCTCCGTCTTCTGCGCCAACTGCATCAACTGCCCCGTCTTCCGCGACAGCGAAACCACCTTCGGATCGTTCGACGACGTGACCTTTTGATCGCCCGTATTCATCGCCGCCATCCGCAACAGTGCTTCCTTCATAGCCGCAATCAACTGCCGCGAACGCGCGCAGTAGGTCGTTTTTTCCGCGTACATTTTCTCTTCCCACTCCGCGCGTCCCGGAAAATCCGCCGTGTTCCCGCCCAACACCGTCGTCGCGACTTCCGATTTCCCCAGCGGTTCGAGCCTATCGAGCGAAGCCTCGGTCGCCTGCAATCGCGCCCAAGCCTCATCCAGCGAAGCCGAATTCGCTCCACCGCCGGCATCTCCTGTCGCCGACGCAGTTCCCGCAGCCGCACTACCGCTGCCGGTCGCTTTCGCGTTCAGCGAAGCCCCCGAACCCATGCTGTCGTCAGTGATCACCGTCTTCGCAGCTGGAGCCTTGTCCTTGTCCTTCTTCGCCGCCGCGGCCGCGCGCGCCGCATCGGCCACCGAAGGTTGCGCGTCCTGCGTCTGTGAAAAGCCGCAAGGCGCCGTCAACATCGCAGCTCCTACCGCAACCAAAACCGTGAATCCAAATCTCGACAATTCCATCCGACGCATCGCAATAACCTCCGCCGCCACAACGGCGACAATTCGGCCCCGAGCGCTTTCGAAACCAAACGAAAGCACACCAGCCCAGCACTCATCCTGTCGTTTGAAAGCCCTACCCGGCCATAGCCGGGAAGTACCGCGATACCCTAAGCAGCACTGTTCTCAAGTACATGCCGCAAACGCCCGACGAAACTCAACCCTCTCTCCTCAACGGCAAATCCGGATCCCTCCCCGAAATCTCAAACGCCACCTTCTGCGTCTCGTCATGTATCAACCCATTCGTCGCCAAAATCATCGAGCCGTCCAACACATACGGCTCCCCGCTCAATCCCGTAATCTTCCCGCCGGCCTCTTCCACCAACACAACTCCCGCCGCCGTATCCCACCGGTTCAGCCCAAACTCCCAGAACGCCTCAAATCTCCCCGCCGCCACCGATGCCAAATCCAGCGCCGCCGAACCGTCCCGCCTCACCCCGTGCGACCGCAGCGTAAATTCCCAGTAGTAATGAATGTTCGGGCTCGCCTTCCTCTTATGTGCCGGAAATCCCGTGCACAACAAACTCGTCGAAAGCGTCGGCACCTTCGACACGTGAATCGGCTTCCCATTCAACTTCGCGCCTTCCCCGCGCGCCGCTGTAAACAACTCGTTGTAGATAGGGTTATACACAGCCCCCGCAATCACACGATCCCGCTGCGCCAGCGCGATCGACACGCAAAAGCATGGATAGCTGTGCGCAAAATTCGTGGTCCCATCCAAGGGATCGACATACCACCGAAATTCCGACGCCGCCTCGTGCCCGCTTCCCTCTTCCGCCACGATCGCGTGCTCCGGAAAATATTTCGTCAGCCGCTCGACAATGCACTTCTCCGACCGCTTATCCGCCTGCGTCACAAGATCCGCGTCGCCCTTATAGACAATCTGGGGCGGCCGCTCATACTCCTCCCGCAAAATCTTCCCCGCCTCCAGCGCAATCTCAGTCGTCACATCCAAATAGTTCATCGCCATAACTCCACTCTACCACCCACTTCAATTAGCATCCGCCACGGCGTCTCCGCACTAGCGAATTTGTCATCCCGACCGAAGCGAGCCGACGCATTTTCTTCGCGTTCGCTTCTGAGCGAAC
>DATAMU010000506.1:0-2596 GCA_036266605.1 Candidatus Acidiferrum sp.
GTTCGCCTGTTGCGAGTCGCGCGCCAGGAAGGGCGCCACGATATTCGCGAGCTGTCGATCTCAATTCGCTTCGAAGGCGACTTCGAGTCGGCGCACACCGAAGGCGACAATTCCAAGATCCTGCCGGCCGACACGATGAAAAATGCCGTGTATGCCTTGGCGCGCCAGCATTCGGTCGAGCCTGTCGAGGAGTTCGGGCTGCACCTGATGGATCAGTTCGTCACCTACAACGCGCAGGTTTCGCGCGTACACATTTCGATCGAAGAAACGCCTTGGTCGCGATTGCCGCTCGGTGGAAAACCACACGCGAGCGCGTTTACTCGCAACGGCGACGAACGCAGAACGGCTGTTTTAGTCGGGACGCGCGAAGGCACCACGATTCGTTCCGGCATTCGCAATTTGGTCGTGCTGAAAACCTCAAACGCGCAGTTTGAA
The DNA here is from genome assembly GCA_036266605.1 of Candidatus Acidiferrum sp. Taxonomy (GTDB): domain Bacteria; phylum Acidobacteriota; class Terriglobia; order Acidiferrales; family UBA7541; genus Acidiferrum. The sequence goes on from DATAMU010000506.1 coordinate 436, forward strand.
AAATTCATGCGCGATCCGTTCACGACGTTGAAGGATGAAAAAAATCAGATTCTGGCTACGGTGATCGAGGCCGACTGGCTTTACCCGAGCGATGACGACGATGTCCAGTTCGGTCCCATGTGGCATGGTGTGCGGCAGATGCTGCTCGAGACGTTTGCGGAGCACAAGAGTCTGTCGCTCCAGCACACGCTCTACGCGATGGGCGAGACGGTGCTCAACAATTTCGACAACGTGCGTGAGATTCACCTCTCGCTGCCCAACAAGCACTTCGATCTCATCGATCTCGATCCGTTGGGCATGGATAATCCGTCGTTTGTTTTTCTGCCGACCGAAGAGCCGCAGGGCACGATTGAAGCGACGCTTCGCAAAGACTAAACGCTTTCCAATGCACTGTCCGTGAACGGCCGCCGGGTTGCAAAACGATCTCGCCCGCCTGCATTGTGATGACATGCCCGAACTGCCCGACATCACGGCGTATCTTGTCGCTCTGGAGCCGCGCATTGCCGGGAAGCGCCTCGATCGCGTGCGCGTCGGCACACCGTTCTTGCTTCGCACCGCGGTTCCGCCGCTCACCGACGCAGAGGGCCGCACCGTGCGCGAATTGCGCCGCATCGGCAAGCGCGTCGCGATCGGCCTCGACGGCGATTTATGGCTCGTTCTCCACTTGATGATTGCCGGTCGTCTGCATTGGCGCGCGGTTGGCGCAAAACTCTCCGGCAAGAACATGCTCGCCGCGTTCGATTTCGCGGATGGCTCGCTGGTGCTTACCGAAGCCGGCGCCAAGCATCGCGCATCGCTTCACGTTGTCAGCGGTGCGGAAAATTTATCAGCGTTCGATGCCGGTGGCATCGATGTTTTCGTCAGCGATCTCGCCGCGTTTCGCGCCGCGCTGACCGCAGAGAATCACACCATCAAGCGCGCTCTTACCGATCCGCGCTATCTCAGCGGCATTGGCAACGCCTACTCCGACGAAATTCTTCACACCGCGCAACTCTCGCCCATTCTTCAGACGCAAAAAATGACGGACGATCAGTGGGATCGCCTCTACTCAGCGACGCGCAGGACGCTCAAAATGTGGATGGATCAGCTCAGCGCCGAAGCCAAAAAAGATTTTCCAGAAAAAGTCACGGCGTTTCGTCCCGAAATGGCTGCGCACGGAAAATTCGGCAAGCCCTGTCCGCGCTGCGGCGAAAAAATCCAGCGCATCCGCTACGCCGACAAAGAAACCAACTACTGCGCCAAATGTCAGACGGGCGGAAAGCTGCTCGCCGACCGCAGTCTCTCGCGCCTGCTCGGCGAAGACTGGCCGCGCACGCTCGAAGAACTGGAAACGCTGAAGAAGCGCTAGCGAGCGCGCCTGCTAGCCGTATATCGAGAGGGCGACGCCGCAGGTCGCTATGGTTTTGTTTGAGTGGGCAAAGCGAACGCGACGTAGACTCCGCCGCTCGGATGCTTTGGATCTTTCCCGCCGCCGGCCGCGATTACAACATATTGCTTCCCATCGACCATGTACGTCGCCGGCGTGGCATTTCCAGAAAACGGCAGCTTCGTCTCCCACAGCAATTTTCCGGTCGCTTTATCAAACGCGTGGAATTTCTGATCGAAGTTCGTCGCGCCGATAAAAACAATTCCGCCCGCGGTGACAATCGGCCCGCCGTAATTTTCGCTGCCGGTATTCGTAACGCCTTGCGCCGCCAGCGCGGGATATTCGCCGAGGTTGATTTTCCACGCATACTCGCCGGTGTTGAGATTGATCGCGTTCAGCGTGCCCCATGGCGGTGCGATTGCCGGATAGCCGTCGGGATCGAGAAATCTTCGATAGCCGGTGAAGCGATATTTCATGTCCGAAGGCGCCGGCTCCGTGCTCGCGACTTCTTTCTGAGGAGCGCCCGTCAGGAAATCGACGAGATCCTGCACCTGATCCTTCGAAAGCCCCGGAAATCCGTTCATCCGCCCTTTGCCCGTGCGAATCGTGTTCGTGATTTGTGCGGGTGTCAGCCGATCGCCGACATTCACGAGCGACGGAAATGCTGGCGGCGAACCTTTGCGCTCGTCGCCATGACAAATCGCGCATTGCGACAGGTAGATTGATTTCGCCGTGTTGCCGGGCTTGTTTTCTCCGAGTGAAGCCATCCAAGCCATCTCATTGGCGTTCACGTAC
>DATAMU010000507.1:0-2023 GCA_036266605.1 Candidatus Acidiferrum sp.
CATTAAAGTTCATCTCTAACTTTAACTTCAGCTCTTACTTCTTCGGCTCTACCAGCGCCCCATAAATCGCCGATCGGCTCCCATACTCCACATTCGGACTTGCCGGCCCCAGCATCCTCTGGATCATCCCGACAAACACAACATCGTTCGTTGGATCAACCCAGAACCATGTCCCCGCCGCCCCGTCCCAAAAGTATTCGCCCTTTCCGTCGGCAAAACCCGCCATTGCCGGATCAAAGATCACCGCGCAGTTGTACCCATACCCAAATCCCGCTCGCATGACGTGCATCCCGATCCCAAACTCACCGGTCAACAAATTCGGAGCCAAGTGATTCGAACTCATCAGCGCTACCGATTCCGGCGAAATAATCCGCACTCCATTCAACTCGCCGCCATTCGCCAGCATCGACGCGAACCGAAAATAATCCTCCGCCGTCGAAACCATCCCGCCACCTCCCGACGGCATCCCCGGCGCCTGATCGTATTTTCCGCCGACGGCTGCAGGCTTCAGCGGCTCGTTCGCCGCTCCCTGATACAACGTCACAAATCGATCCCGCTTCTCCGAAGGCACGAAAAATCCCGCATCCTTCATCCCCAACGGCTTGAAAATGTGCTCCGCATAAAAGTCCGGCAAACTCTGCCCCGACAATTTCTCGATGATGTATCCCTGCACATCCATCGACGCGCTGTAGGACCACTTCGTTCCCGGTTGATACATCAATGGAATCTTTGCCAGCTTGTCGATAAACTCCTGCAGCGATTTCGAATTCATCACATCTTGTTTCGAATATTCCTTATCGACCGGCGAATTCCCAAAAAATCCATACGTGAATCCCGCCGTGTGCGTCATCAACTCGCCCATCGTCGGCGGATGCTTCGGCTCTTCCACCACCATGTTCCCGGCTGCATCCACATCCTTGAAAACTTTCAGGTGCGCGAACTCCGGAATGAATTTGGAAATCGGATCCATCGGCAGCCACTTGCCCTGCTCATACAGAATCATCATCGCTACCGCCGTCACCGGCTTCGTCATCGAAAAATCGCGAAAGATCGAATCCTGTGTTAGCTTCGCCCCGCTCTCGATATCCTTCACGCCATAAACGCGGTAGTCCACCACCTTCCCGTGCCGCGCCAAAATCGTCACCGCGCCCGGAAGCTCCTTCCGGTCCACGGTTCCTTGCATCAACCTATGCAAATTCTCCAGCCGCTCCGCCGAAAATCCCACCGCCTCCGGCTTCACGACATTCATATCGATCGTAGCGGCGCGCTCGGCTCCGCCGCCCGCGCCTTTCGAAGGCGCGGCCTTCTGCGCCGAAAGCGAAACCCCAACTCCGCCCACGCACAACATCAAGCCAACAGCAGCAATCGCCACTCGCCGCATTCGCATGTTCCTTATCTCCAATCGGCCACTCACCGAGATTTTGTACGGGCGCAGCACTGCTGCGCCTCAAACGCCCGGGCGATAAATATTGCTGCCTGTTCCAGCCTCGCCCACCCGCCAAGAATCGCGCGCATCATACTCCAAAACAGCAGAGGCGCGGCTTTCGCCCCCCCTCTGCTTTCAGCCATCATCAATCCGCCTTAGGCGGCGTGCACGCTGCCAATCTATCTCCCCATCACAACACTCCGCATCACCTTCACCGCCCCCGCAATCTCCCCCGCCTCCACATTCCCAAATCCCAAAATAAATCCCCGCCTCTTCTTCTCTCCGATATACGCAGGCGACAGCGGCCACAACCACAACTTCCTCTTCACCGCCTCGGTCGCCAACGCTACATCATCCCAGTCGCGATCCTCCGAGCGCAGCTCCGCCACGAGATGCATTCCCGCCTGCGCCCCCCAAATCTCCATCTCCTCGCCAAACTCTCGCTCCAAACTCACCACCAGCGCCGTCCGCCTCTCGTGATACAGCGCCCTCATCTTCCGGATGTGGCGCGCAAAATGTCCTTCGCGCATGAAGTCATTCAGCACCGCCTGCTGCAAAAACGGAGGAGTCAAATCGAGCGCGTGCCGCACCGCCACA
>DATAMU010000508.1:0-3343 GCA_036266605.1 Candidatus Acidiferrum sp.
GAGACGTTGGAGGCGGTCACGTTGAGATTGCTGTAGCTGCTCTTTTTGGCGGAGCCGACGGAGCTGACGGTGATCTGGCCGTTCTTTAGTTCGAGTTTCTGAATGGTGAAGGCTGGCGGCGCACCGGCCGGGGGCGCGGATGCCGGAGCAGACGGTTTCGCGGCTTGGCCAGCAGAAGGAGCGGGCGCTGCCTGAGATTGCGCTTTTGTGGGAGACACACCGAGCGTCGAATAGTTCCAATCGCCGGCGGCGTTTCGAATGAGGGAAACCTGCGGGCCGTCGATGACGACGCTGGTGACATTCAGCGTCTTGGATGTGATCAGCGGCATAACTTCGACGCCGACGTTGAACGACTTTGCGGTCAAGAATGGTGCGGAGCTGAATTTGGGGTCGTCGGCGATGGAGAGATTGTCGGCGCCGAGCGAGCCGCTGAAGAGCGAGAGGCTGAGGTTGCCGATTTCGACTTTGCGACCAAGGGCGGCGGAAGCTTGTTGTTCGATCTGCGGGCGGAAGCTGTTGACGGGGATTAAAAACGGCGCGATGACGACGATCAAAATCAGGACGACGATAACGATGCCGATAATTTTTAGTGTGCGACCCATAGGGGACCTCCGAACGAGGTGGGAATCGAGAAGCGCGAGACCTGTTGAGTGGCTGATAATAGCACACCCATTTGAACGGAGATGTACGAAGGAAACCTGATAGGCTCGATGACGGGTGAGCTTTTCGAATGAGATGATGCATCTAAAGCCTCACTCGCAACGCAGCGCGAGAGAGCGGTTTCGTGGTGCGACCGTGCTGGGTTCGTTTGCAGCAAAATTCAAACGTTTGGGGCTTTTGGGGGACCTTCGTGGGCCAAGAATTCGGGACTGATGTCGTTCGGCTTGTGCGATCGGTTGTATTCGCGGGGGCCGCGCTTATTGCGGTGTTTGGAACTGCAACCGTGGTGAAAGCTCAGACGGACGACCACGCAGCAGCGCAAACCGCGACTCTGCCGGACGCGCCGACACCTCAAACACCGACACAGCAGCCTGCCGAAGGGCCGAAAGCACAGCTCAAGCATTCGATTGAAGTGCTGGGCAAGCGATCGATCTTCTTTCCGGAACTGGCGCACGAGCGGCGGCCGCTGACTTCAAAGCAAAAATTTCAGTTGGCGGTGGATGAGACAATCGCGCCGTCGCGATTTCTGGGGTCGGCGTTTACGGCAGGCATCGGGCAGGCGCGAGATTCTTTGCATGATTACGGACAGGGCTGGGAGGGGTACGGCAAGCGTTATGGATCGTCGGTGGCGAGCAATGCGTCGAGCCATCTGTTTGGGACAGGGTTGCTGCCTACGCTTACGCACGAAGACCCGCGTTATTTTGTGAAGATATTTGGCGGCCCGAAAAGCCGGATTTTGTATGCGATGTCGCGTGTATTGATTACGCGGACCGATGAAGGCTATTCGACGTTCAACTGGTCGAATGTGATGGGCGGGCTGATGGCGGAGAGCCTAGCGGTGAGTTATCTGCCCGACAGCGAACGGGCGGCGGGAAAAACGTTCACCCGGTTTGGCATCCGGATGGGATTCAGCGCGCTGGACAACGTGGTGAAGGAATACTGGCCGACGATTTTCAAGAGCTTGCGAATCAACAAGATTATTCCGCCGGAGAGATCCGACCCAGGGACAGTGACGCCGCAAGTGGGGCCGCCGGCGCCGCCTCCAAAGAGGGAACCACAACACTAGAAAGCTAAGTCATCTGACAGCGAGAAGAAACGAGTGAATCGCATCATCGAACGGCACGTCGAATCCGCCGCGAGACGCGGACATAGGGGCCGCGCATACACCGCTTATTATGGTGTGCTACTGGGGGTGAGTTTTTTCTTGGCCGGCACCGCAAGGACCCAAGACGCAAAACCGCAACAGAACGACGACGGTGCGATACGCGTCTCGATGCACAACGTAAAGTATCGATTCGCTGAGAACGTTTCGATCCAAGTGAACTATTTGAACGGTGCGTTTGTTCCGGTAGGTGACCACGCGATGCCGGTCGCCGACGACAAGAATTCATTCAAGATCCGCATCGACACCGCAGAGATCGCGATCAGTCCAGAGGATTTAGCGAATCTCCTGAATCAATTTGTGTTTTCGCGACCGGGTTCGCCGTTGTCTGGGATTTCTGTGACGATGCTCGCGAACGCACACTTGAGTGTGAAAGGGCGACTGAAGGACAAAGGCAATATTCCATTTGAGACCGAAGGGGCGTTAGCCGCCGCGCCGGACGGCAAGTTGCGGCTGCACGCCGAGAAAGTGAAAGCGCTGAAGATTCCAGTCAAGGGGCTGATGGATGCTCTAGGCATCGAGGTCGACAACGTGATTAAGTCAGGTCAGGTGCCAGGCGTTACGACGGACGGGAACGACTTGATGTTCGATCTCGAACAGATGCTGCCGGCGCCGCGGATCGAGGGAAAGGTTACGAAGGTTCGTGTCGAGCCCAACACGATTGTGCAAACGTTCGCGAACGGGAAAGACGTGAAGGGGTTGCCGAAATTCCCGGGCAACTACATGGCGCTGCAGGGCAACAGTATTCAGGTGGGCAAACTGACGATGCAAGATTGCGACATCGTTGTGTTTGATATGGATCCAGCGGACCCACTCGATTTCTTCCTAGACCGCTATAAGGAACAACTCGCATCGGGATATACGAAGATCTCGACCGGCTTCCAGGTGCGCGAGTATATAAAGGATTTCGGCAAGCTGAATCAGAGCAAAAAGCCCGCGGGGGCAAAGAATTAAGGCGGCATCACTTCCGGAACAAACAAACGGTTGACAGAGGGACAGTAAGGCTCTAGTTTTTCGAGCGGCTAGTAAACGCTTACTTCACAGTGTTGGTCCGCAAAACAGCCGGCAAGATGCCGGCGCTACCAGGAGAACTCATGGCACGTTCGTCGCGACGCTCATTTTTGAAAACCACTGCCGCGGCTGGGTTGGCCAGCTCGGCGAATCTGATGCTGGGGCGTTCCGCATGGGGACAGAGTAGCGGAACCGCGCGCGTCTATTTCGATACGCGACGGACGATTTCGCCGATCGATCGAAACATATTTGGTTCGTTTCTCGAGCACCTGGGCCGCGCGATTTACGAAGGAATCTACGATCCGGGATCGAAGCTGTCGGATTCGAACGGATTCCGCAAAGACACGCTCGAAGAGATCAAGAAGGTCAACGTGCCGATTATCCGGTATCCCGGCGGGAATTTTGTGTCGGGCTACAACTGGCTCGACGGGATCGGGCCGAAGAAGGACCGGCCAGTGGTTTTAGATAAAGCGTGGAATTCGTTGAACTCGAATCAGTTTGGCACGGATG
>DATAMU010000509.1:0-8570 GCA_036266605.1 Candidatus Acidiferrum sp.
GACGGCACTCGCGGTCGCGAGAATGTCGTACGTTCGAACGCGCGTCGCCATGAGCGACTGATGAGCATCGCGAAACGTCGTATCGGTGATCAGCAGCCGCTTTTCTTTGCGCGCCCACGCCGCGAATTTTTTCGGCCCGAGCCTCTGCAGCATCTGCCGCGTTCCTGCCGGCGGTTCAATGCCAAGAGTTTTTGGCAGCACGGCCAGCTCGAGCTTGCCGGGAACGGCCTTCCCTTTTACTTCAGGATTGCCGTTGAGGATGACGTCGCCGAGATAGGAAAGCAGCTTGGTCGCGCGATCGCCGCGCGATGGAAATTGAAATAGTTCCGGCGACTGATCGAGAAACGCCGTCGTAATCTCGCCCGCGCGAAACTTAGGGTGATTGACAACGTTTTCGACGAACGGAATATTCGTGGTGACGCCGCGAATGCGAAATTCGCGCAACGCGCGGTCCATCCGATTGCACGCTTCGTCGAGATGCTTGCCCCACGCCGTGACTTTCACCAAAAGAGAATCGTAATACGCCGCGAGCACCGCGCCGGCGTAGGCAGTTCCACCGTCAAGACGAATACCGAATCCAGCCGGCGAGCGATACGTCGAAATTTTTCCGTAGTCGGGCGCGAAATTTTTCTGCGGATCTTCCGTAGTGACGCGGCACTGCAACGCCGCGCCATACAGCGGAACATTTTCTTGCCGCGGCAGCGACATCGGCGCTTCGTGCAGCTTGTGGCCCTGTGCCACCAAAATTTGCGATTGCACGAGGTCGATGCCAGTGACCATCTCCGTGACGGTGTGCTCGACCTGAATGCGCGGATTGACTTCGATGAAGTAAACCTTCTGCTCATCGACGTCATACAAGAATTCAACCGTGCCTGCGTTGCGGTAATTCGCCTTGCGCGCCAACTTCACCGCCGCGCCGCAAAGCTCATCTCGAACATGCGCAGGCAAATTCGCCGCAGGGGCAACCTCGACCACTTTCTGATGACGCCGCTGCACCGAACAATCGCGCTCATACAAATGCAGCAAATTCCCATGGGTATCGCCGAGAATCTGCACTTCGAGGTGCCGCGCGCGCGGCAAATATTTTTCAAGGAAGCAGCTCGCATCGCCAAACGCCGACTTCGCTTCGCCTTGCGCTTCTTCGAGCGATGCGGCCAACTGCGCTTCATCGCGCACAACGCGCATGCCGCGCCCGCCGCCGCCGAACGCCGCCTTCACGATGACCGGATAGCCGATCTCCTTCGCAATGCGCTTCGCCTCTTCCGGCGATTGAACCGGATCTTCCGTGCCGGGCAAAGTTCGAACACCCGCTGACGCGGCCAATTTCCGCGCGGCAGTTTTGTCGCCCAGCAACTCGAGCAAATTCGGCGTCGGCCCAACAAAAGTGATCCCCGCCTTTTCGCAAGCCCGCGCAAACGCCGCATTCTCCGAAAGAAATCCATAGCCCGGGTGAATCGCGTCAACATCGTGCTCTCTCGCAACCGCGATGATGCCGTCGATGTCGAGATACGCCTGGACCGGCCCTTTGCCAACTCCGACCTGATAAGCCTCGTCGGCCTTAAATCGATGCAGCGCGAGGCGATCTTCCTCGGAGTAAATCGCGACTGTGCGCAGCCCGAGTTCGGTGGCGGCGCGGAAGATACGAATCGCGATCTCGCTGCGATTGGCGGCGAGCAATTTTTTGATCGGTTTGGTCTTCGTCATCCCGGGAGTTTTTTTCACATCACAGCAGCGGTTTAAGTGCGACGCGAAACAGTAGATTATTTCATGCGCGCGGCGCTGATGCAGGACAGTTTATTCGATTCAGAGCAAAAACAAAATTCATCGATGGCTTCTGCCGCGGGCTCGCGGACTCGCCGCCGTCGGATTCGCGACTCGCGTTACTTAAGCGGGGCTGACGGGAAGCCGCCGTAAGCGGGCAGCGTTTGCGCCTCGACCGGCGCGACGGGCGCGGATTTGAGCATTTGTAGCGCAGCTTGCAGCTTCGCCCATTCCTTCGGCTTGCGCTTCGTGGCGTACGGCGCGTTCGGGTCGGAGTAGAACTGCGTCAATTCCGCACGCAGAGCCGGGCTCATGCCCTTGAAATTTGTCTTCGCCAGTTCTTCGACGAGTTGCGCGTGGACATCGTCGTTCATGGAGTAGACGCCCGGCGGATCGGGCTTGCCGGTATCGAAATTGTCGTTTGGGACGTCGGGCGTCTGCCCGTCGCGCACCTGGCGGATGCCGACCTTAAAGCGATCCAGCGCCTTATTGAAGCTGTCCTCGAATTTGGTTTCGGTGACCGGCGTCGGTGTCTTGAGCTGAAGTACTCGGAGCGGGCCGACTTTCGGCAGGATGCGATAGAGTAGCGCGATAAAGCGTTCGAACAGCGTCGGTTTTCTGTAATCCTTGCCCCAACTTTTTTCGTAGCTGGCGCGCGAAAGATTGTAGAGAAACTTTCGCTTCGTCATCGTGGGCTGGTCTTTCTGGATGTCGTTTTGCTTGAGCGTCCAGGCAATGCGTGTGGCTTTCGGAATCAGGTTGCTGACCGCGCGGCGATAGGAGCCGAGCGCTTTTTCCTCGTCGGGCAGCGCCACTTTCAAATCGAGCCCATAGGTTTCCTGGAAGGCTTGTTCCAGCAGCGGCGCATCGACCTCGAAGCCGATGAAATCGTGATAACTGTCGGGCGCATACCGCTGCTTCGCGACTTCGAGCACATCGAATCCGAATTCGGTTTTCACGTGAGCGAGCGGGTCTTGCTCGTACGTCACGATGTTGCCGAATTTTTTCTTCAGCTTCGGGTAAAGAATCGGCACGGAAGGGTTCGTGCCGATCATGTGGCCGTCGTTGTCGGCGGCGTAGTGCGAGAGCGCGCCGAGCGCGAACGCGTAGCCGTTCAAATCCTTCGAATCGCGCAGCAACGCGAGGATGAAATCGCCGCTGCGGCAATAATGGGTGAGATCGCTGAAAAAATGGCTGCCGTGCGGGTAGTAACCGAGATCCTGAATGATGGCGCCGCCGTACGCGTAGCCGTGCGCGTCCTTCAGTTGCTCTTTGGTGGCGTCTGGAAATCGCTGTAATAAGAGGTCGCGCAGGCCGACGGTCCACGCCGCATCGATGATCGCTTCGTGCGCGAGGATGGAATACGCCGCGGTGGGCTGCGGCCACGCAGCAAGAAGTGACGCCGCTAACAGGGCTGCGCCGATCTGGCGCAACACAAGCCCGAGATTTCGCTTCATCCGCTAACAATCCCTCATAAAGGAGTCTACCAGTACCTGTGTATAGACTCTCGGGAAGGCAGGTTGGTTGCGGACGGTTATAGAACCGGCGACGTGTAAAGGTTCGCGTTCGCCCTCAGCCGCGATCGTATTTGCGGAGCACGCCGATGACGCGACCCTGAATCTTTACATCATTTGCGGGCACGATGATCGGCTCGATCTCGGCATTCGCCGGCTGCAGACGAATCTTGCCCGGCCCTTCGCGATAAAAACGTTTCAGCGTAGCCTCTTCGTTCTGCACCAGCGCTACGACAATGTCGCCCTGATTTGCGACCTGCGTCTGTTCGCAGACGACGTAATCACCATCCATAATATGGTCGTCGATCATCGAGCTGCCCTTGACCTTCAACGCAAACGAGTTACCGCCGTGCGTGAAGTCGCCGAGCGACAACGTTTCGCGCTCCTCAACCGCTTCCAGCGGCCGGCCGGCAGCAATGCGGCCAACTAGCGGCAGCTCCTGCACCTTGCGGTCGATCACTTGTTCCTTGGGCGGTTTCGGCAACTGCAAAATCTCGATCGAGCGGCTCTGGTTATATCCTCGGCGAATAAAACCTTTCTTCTCCAGCGTCGTGATGTGTTTGTGAACAGTCGCGAGCGAAGTAAGCTTCAAGCCTTTGCCGATTTCCTCAAAACTGGGCGCGTAGCCGTGTTTCGTCTCGAACGACACCAGGTAGTCGAGCACTTCTTTCTGTCGCTTGGTCAGGGCCATAGTCGGGGGACCTCGCTTTTACAGTGAGCTCGGCGGTGACGCGGGCGCTGCGTGCGGCAAACCGTCCGTGGCAACAACTTAGGCGAATAGAAGGCGAACGTCAAGCGAAAAAAAAGCGGAATGTTGCGTTTTCGTGTCCAGTCTGCAAATGGCCCGTTCCGGCCGCCCGAACTCTGGGCAAAATGATGGCAACTCCTTTGAATCGCGTCGGCCTCTATGAGTAGAGCTTATGACTGACAACCAGCAGCGATCGACGGCGGTTCTCGCATCCGGCGTGATCGCTATCCTTGGCAGCGTCTTCACCGTGATCGGAATTTTGTTCACGCTGGTTGGCCTGTTCATCGCATTAAGCGCTCCACGCGCGGTGCCGATGCTGCCCACCGTGCGACTGATTGCCACGGCGGTGATGTTGGCGTTTCTCGCCGTAGCGGTATTCGGAATTGTCACCGGCGTAGGTTTGATACGGTTCCGGAATTGGGCGCGAATTTCAGCTCTAGTTTGGTCGGGGATCGCCGCGCCGTTTTGTCTGATCGCCATGGCGGCAATGATCTTTGTTCCGCTGCCGCTTGACCAGAATTCGCCGATTCCGAACGTCGTGCTGCGCGCGATTGTCGTCGCGTTTTACGGAGCGCCGCTCGCGATCGCCATCTGGTGGCTCATCCTATTTACGCGGCAGCACATCGCCGCCCAATTCCGCGCCGGTGCGCCGACTGCTGCCGGAGCATCAGGCGATCCGTTCACCGCGCTTCCCTCACCCGCGGCGGCGCTCGACCCGACAGGATATTCCCTTGCTCCATCGATCTCCGCGGCCGCCGTGCGATCGACGCGTCCCGACATTCCGCTCCCGATCATCGTCCTCTCCTGTTTCTTCCTCATCAGCGCCGCCAGCATCTTCTTCATCTTCTTTTTTCACATGCCCGCGATGGTCTTCGGCCGCGCCTTCACCGGCCTCACCGGCAGCACCATCTACGCCATTTGGTGCCTCCTCTACGCCACCGCCGGTATCGGCATGTTGCGGCGTATCCCATGGACGTACTCCGTCGCGATCGCCGTCCAAATCTTCGGCATCGTCAGCGGCATCATGACCGTCCTCAGCCCCAACTTCGACGCCATGATGCGTCGCGCCATGATCAACATGAACATGCCGACGCCGGACGTCTATTCCGCTCCAATGGAACACCTCCGCGGATTTTCGATCATCGGCCTCATCTTCCCGCTCGCCATCCTCGGCCTCCTCGCCTACTACCGCCCGCGCTTCCTCGAAGCCAGCGCCCAGCCTGTCCCCAATTCAGGGACTACCCCCGCAATAGAACCTTCGATCTAAGGAAATCAAGTACTTGCCCGGTAAATACCCGCTGCTATAATCTCGCTTTGTAACGAGTAAAACTGAGGCCGAAAGTCAGGCACAGGACGATCCCATGCCCCGTTCCGCGTCTGCTGTCATTCCGCTGTTATTGTGTGTCTTCCTTACCGGGACTGGTTGTGGCGGTGGCGGCGGATCAACAACTTCAACGCCTCCCCCGACGGGCGCCACGAATCCGACACCGACCATCGCCTCGGTCACGCCCTCCACTGCCAACGCCGGCGACGCCGCGACCGCCATCACAGTAACCGGCTCCGACTTCATTTCTTCGTCGGCTATTCAGTGGAACGGCATCGCCCTCGCAACGACATTCGCTTCGTCCACCAGCCTGCAAGCCACAATTCCCGCATCCGATCTAGCCAACGGCATCGCCGCCAAACTCACCGTCGAAAACCCATCGCCCGGAGGCGGAACCTCCGCCGCACTAACTTTCACCGTCAACAATCCAGTCCCGGCAATCGTGAGCATTACCCCGCCAAATGCCACAGCTGGCTCCGCGGATTTGCCGATCGCCGTCTCTGGAAAGGGCTTCGTGCCATCTACCGAATTGATGTGGAACGGTGCCGCACTGACAACAACCGTCGTCAGCGCGACGCAACTGACTTCAACAATCCCCGCCGCAAATTTAACCCTCGGCACCGAAGCAACGATCACCGCGCAAAATCTGTCGCCAAAGGGCGGCACGTCCCCGGGAGTAAAGTTCGACGTGAAAGGTCCGACCGCTTTGATCACGTCAATCTCACCTCGCCTCATTCATCCCGGAAGCGCAGCCACAACGGTCACCGTCACCGGCGTTGGCTTCACGAACTCTTCCGTCGTGCTGTGGAATTCCAGCCCCCGCCCGACGACCTTTGTCAGCGCGACTCAACTGCAAGTCGTACTAAGCGCCGCGGACCTCCAGACCGCGCAACTCGGTATGATTCAAGTATCCAACCCCGGTCCCGGCGCTGCTCCCAGCACTCCCATCGGCCTCGCCGTCAGCGCAGATTCTCTTCCGACAATCCAGAACGTTTCTGTCGCGAACGTTCAAGGCGTGACAACGCCCTGCCCGAAACAACTGTCGGCAACGATCACCGGCACCAATCTCAGTTTTGCCCCGGTGATCGCGGCAAACGGAGTTGCTCTTAGCACGGGACTTTTCGTTTCGGGCCCGCCCCAACAAGTCAGCGGCTACATTCCCGTCGGATTCACCGCCAAACCCGGCGCGCTATCTTTCACCGTAACCGTGACCAGTTTCGATCTCGTCCAGCTCACTTCCGATCCTTTCGCCTATCCCAGCGCAGCGCCCGCCGCGTTGTCCGTTTGCGCCAATCCATCGCCGGCCACAGTCTTCCCTTCCACCACTTTCAGTTTCGCGATTCAACCATCCGAAGTGAATATCTCGGGCAACGCCACCGTCTCCTTGGGTACGCTTCCGTCGGGCGTCTCTGCCACAACTTCAACCATCCCCGTCCCACCCGCCGGTTCGCAGGCACACCTCAAAACCTCAAGCACGATCCCCGCCGGCAATTACGATCTTTCGTTCACCGCCACCGCTGGAAGCACAACCGCGACCAGCGATTTCGGCTTCACCGTCGCTAGCCCCACAGGCTTGGCACTTTCGTTTCAACCGATCAACTTCGACAATGAAGTCGGTGTGCCCATTGGTGGTTCCGGAAGCATTACCTACCTCGTGCTGCCACCATTAAGCTCCCCGAACGGCCCGGTCATTTTCGACGTGACGCCGTCGCTCAGCACCTTGCCGCCTGGAACAACCGCGACCTTCTCACCGGCAACGGTCGGCGTCGGCCAAAGCCTCACCGTGACTCTCTCCGCCTCCTCCAACGCCCCTGTGACGAAAAACGCTGCGATCACACTGACCGGGACTCCTCTTGCTCCCATACCCGTTGCCACAACTCAATTCTTTGCCGACCTGACGCAACCTCCCGGCTCGCTACCCAACAGCCGCACCGACTTCGTCGGCACCGTCAGCAAACCCTTCGGCGCCGCTTTCGATCCGGTGCACAACCTCATCTTCGCCAGCAATCCCGACTGGAATCGCGTCGACGTCATCTCCAATGCCACGCACAAAATCGTCAAGAGCATCCCTGTGCCTGGAGCGCGTGCCATCGATGTTTCGCCCGACTTCCAACATGCGTGGGCAGAAACTGCCTCGTCCCAGCTCTACGAAATTGACACCACCACTCTGCAAGCCACGCACTTCACACTGCCTGCCTCTGTCATCTCCAGCACCGGTTTGCCTCCCGCATTCGGTAACGACGCCGTTTTTGCTCTTTCCGACGGCACTGTGTTTATTGCCTCCAGCGGCGCGAGCGGTACCTCTGGATACGGAATCTACAATCCTCAAACCAACCAATTCACAGTGACCTCGGCCAACATCGCATTCCCGCGTCGGAGCGGCGATGGCACGCACGTCTACTTGTCCACGGTCAATGCCTTGTCCCGCTACGACGTCAGCACGCACTCCACCGTTGCCGTCGGCCCGATCCCCGCGAATTCCACTATCGCCGGTGTCAACAGCGACGGCTCGCGCTTCGTTCTCAATGTCCAAAACGCCGCCCAACTCTACGATGACCACTTGAATGTCCTCGGCAGCCTTCCCGGAGTCTTCCTCGGCGTCAGCTTCCAATTTCAAGTCGTCTTCAGCTCCGACAACTCGAAGCTGTACGAAATCACCGCCTACAACAACGTCGCCGCCGTCCTGACGCTCGACGCTTCCACGCTCAACGTGCTCGGCGTCGCTCCCGCGGAAACCGCCACTCCATCGGCATCCAGCGGCACGTCGGGAGCGGCGACTCCTTTTGCAATCGACTCCACCGGAATGCTCTTCGGGATCTTGAATCTCGGCATCGCCTTCGACGATTCCACCTTCCATCAAACTTACGCCTCGAATCAGCCGCCCTTTAATTCCGGTATCCCGGGATTCGAAACTTACGGCGGCCCGCTAGCCGGTGGCACGGTCTCCAGCTTCAATGCGACTCCGCCAATCACTCCCGACGCCTGGTTCGGCGCGACTCGTGGTTCAGCGGACACTTCCCGGGGCGAGCTCACCTTTACGTCGCCACCAAGCTCGGCCGCCGGTCCGGTTAACTTGAAACTCATCTATCCCAACGGCCTCCAGGCGTTTTACCCGCAGCTGTTCGCATATGGCGTCACGCCCGAACTCGCCCCACTATCCGGCTCCTCGCCCGACGGCGGCGCGCCCGCATCGCTCGTAGGTTTCGGTCTGCCTCAGGACGCA
>DATAMU010000510.1:0-3779 GCA_036266605.1 Candidatus Acidiferrum sp.
GGACGAGTGGTGGAGATTTCGGTGGAAAGTGTGGAGCGGGCGATTGCGGCGGAGCGCGGAGAGGCTTCGCGGATTGAGTTGTGCGGGGCGCTGGAGATTGGAGGAGTGACGCCTAGCGTGGAGTTGATGCGGGAGACGCGCGCGCGGGTGAGGGTGCCGATTTTTTCGATGGTGCGGCCGCGCGGCGGGGACTTTGTTTATTCGGCGGCGGAGTTTGAGGAGATGAAGAGGGAGATTGAGGTTGCGCGGGCGGAGAGGATGGATGGGGTTGTGTTGGGATTGCTGAGGAGCGATGGACGGGTAGATGTGGAGAGAACGGCGGAGTTGGTGCGGGCGGCTGCGCCGCTGGCGGTGACGTTTCATCGTGCGTTTGTTGAGAGTGCGGAATTGTTTGAGGCGTTGGAGGATGTGATTGCTGCGGGGGCGGTGCGACTGCTGACGTCGGGCGGGGCGGGGACGGCGCCTGAGGCGGTGGTGCGGATTGCGGAGCTGGTGAAGAGGGCGCGCGGGAGAATTGTTGTGATGCCGGGGAGCGGGGTGACGGCGGAGAACGTTGCGAAGATGGCGCGGGCCACGGGGGCGACGGAGTTTCATGCGGGGTTGAGTTCGGTGGTGGCGCGGGCGGCGGGGGCGGCGGAGTTTGAGAGGGAAGTGAGACGGCTTGTTGGTGCGCTCAAGTGAGGAAAACATCGAGCGGATTACATCTTGCGGACATGGGGCGCAGCGTGCTGCGCCCCTACACAATTGATGACGCGTGCGGTTGTCGCGTGATTCGCCGTGTGGGCGACTACTTGGCGGCGACGTCGACGCTGGCTTTTGTGGTTTCCCAGGACATGCTGAGGGTGCAGCCGGAGTTGGCTTTGTCGAAGGAGATGGTGAAATTTTCCAGTGGGGAGGAGAGCTTGGAGACTTTCATATCGATGCGGGCGAGGTCGTTGCTGGGGCCGGGATAGGCGGTGCCCCATTCGCCGGTTTTTTTGCTGATGACGAGCTGCCATTTGTCGGCGTTGGGCACGGCAAAGATGGTGTAGCTGCCGGCGGGGACGGCGGTGCCGCCGACGTTGAGATCGGTATCGGTGACGAAGGTGGTCGCTTCATTTGCGCCGGCGCGCCAGACTTCGCCGAAGGGGACGAGACCTCCGAAAATTTTGCGGCCCTTCATGCGGGGGCTCGAGTACGCGATTTTTACGGACTTTCCGTTAGAGAGCTGGCATTCGGCATTGGCGGGAGGACTGGGTTTGGTGCCTTGAGCGCATGAGGTGAGTGAAACGAACGCGAGGCAACAGAGAAGGCTACAAAGTTGTTTGAGCATGATTTTTCTCCACGTTGAGATGGTCGAGATGTGCGACGTAGCGGACTTAATATATCGCGGTGCGATAGTGCCACGGCGTAATTGCGGTGCCAAGTGTTGCGGCGGATGGCGATAGCGGCCCGGAAGGCAATTTTGCGACATTACGATTTCTTTACACTGTTCTTGAGAGTGTGATAGCCTGAAAATGTCGAAGAGAAGAGGAAAATTTAGGGGACGACGGAGAGGGGCACTTGAGCGTAGCCAAATCAGTACTGATCGAACAGTTCCGGGCCAACGTTAAAGATACCGGCTCACCAGAAGTGCAAATTGCGCTACTGAGTGAGCGGATCAGTTATCTGACAACGCACCTCAAGAGTCACGTGAAAGACCATGCATCGCGACGCGGATTGATCATGATGGTCAACAAGCGCCGCCGCCTGCTGGACTATCTAAACCGCCGGGACCCGGATCGGTATCGCGAGATTGTTGAACGGCTTAGCCTGCGCAAGTAGCGGCTCCGCTGGTGTGGAGTTTAGCTACCGCGAATCCACGAACGTAAAATCCCAGAATAAAACGTCGGTGGCGGTGTCGCTGCCCGTGGAAGCGTTGCGCGTCCGCCTGCGTCTTTTGTAGGCAGACGGAACTACAGGGGATGTGTCTAGGCGTGGTTCGCCAGCCTCGTAGGACCTCACCTCGAATCTTCAATTGAATGCGCGGAGACGATTCTCCGCACGAAAAGAAACGGCTCTGCGTGAACGCGGAGCTCAAGGAATATGTCTATGTCTGAAAATACAAGCACGCCAGCACCGTACTCGGTGACAGTGGATGTGGGAGGCCGGCCGCTGACTTTGGAGACCGGCAAAATCGCCAAGCAAGCCAACGGCGCGATAACCGCGCGTTACGGCGATACGATCGTGCTGACGACCGCGTGCATGAACTCCACGCCGAACGATCGGGACTTTTTGCCACTGACGGTGGACTACAAAGAGAATACGTATTCGGCCGGAAAGATTCCGGGCGGATTTTTTAAGCGCGAAGGGCGCCCGTCGGAAAAGGAAGTTTTGACGTCGCGGCTGATCGATCGACCGATGCGGCCGTTGTTTCCGGAAGCGTGGCGGAACGAAACACAGATCGTGTCGATGGTGCTGTCGGCTGACAGCGCGAACGATCCGGACGTGATCGCGGTGACGTCGGCTTCGGCTGCGGCGTTCTGCTCGGACTTGCCGTTCGAGACGCCGATCGCGGCGGTGCGCGTCGGACACGTGAACGGGCAACTCGTTATCAACCCGACGGTTGCGGAACAGAAAACCAGCACGATCAACATCGTGATTGCCGCTTCGGAAGAGGGCATCGTGATGGTGGAGTCGGGCGCGCTGGAAGTCTCGGAAGAGACGGTGGTCGAGGCGCTCGAATTTGGTCACGCGGCGGTGAAGAAGATCATCGCGGCGATTCGCGATCTGCACAACCAGCTCAAGCCGAAGAAGGTGAAGGTCGAGCCGCTGCCGTTCGATCAGGCGCTTTACGCGAGCCTGGAAAAGAGCCACGGCGCAAAGCTGAAGGATGCGCTGAATACCGAAAAGCATCCTAAGAAGGAAAGCTATCACCTCGTCGATGAGCTGAAGGCTGAAATTCTCAAAGCGATTCCGGAAGAAGAGGAAGAGAAGCGGACGCTGACCAAGCGCGCTTTCGAGCGGATGCGCGAGAACATCTTCCGCGACGAAGTGCTGAATGCGCGGCGCCGTCCGGATGGCCGCGAATTCGACAGGATTCGCAAGATTACGTGCGAGGCGGGATTGCTGCCACGCGTACACGGTTCGGCGCTGTTTACCCGCGGCGAGACACAGGCGTTGGCGACGCTGACTTTGGGAACCAAGGAAGACATGCAGCGGCTGGACCTGCTGTTCGAGCAGGATCAGTTCAAGCGGTTTTTGCTGCACTACAACTTCCCGCCGTTCAGCGTCGGTGAAGTGAAGTTTCTGCGCGGGCCGGGACGCCGTGAAATCGGTCACGGTGCTTTGGCGGAACGCGCACTGACCAGCTTGCTGCCTTCGGAGACAGAATTTCCGTACGCGATGCGGCTGGTGTCGGACATTCTGGAATCGAACGGGTCGTCGTCGATGGCGACGGTTTGTGGCGGTTCGCTGGCGTTGATGGATGCCGGTGTGCCGATCAAGGCGCCGTGCGCGGGTATCGCGATGGGATTGGTTGTCGGGGACAACAATAAGTACTCGATTCTGACCGACATTGCCGGCGCGGAAGATCATTACGGCGACATGGACTTCAAGGTCGCCGGATCGCGGACCGGCATCACGGCCCTCCAGATGGACATCAAGGTGGGCGGCATCACGATGGAGATCATGCGCCAGGCGCTCGCGCAGGCCAAGAAGGGCCGGTTCGAGATCCTCGACACGATGGCGCAAGGGCTCGAAGGGCCGCGCGAGAACATCTCGTCCTATGCCCCGCGCATCGTCACCATCCGAATTCCGAC
>DATAMU010000511.1:0-2307 GCA_036266605.1 Candidatus Acidiferrum sp.
CGCGAAACTCGAGAAGCTTGTGAAAACGACCGACGGACTCAGGGACCGCTTCGGGTTCGATGCGGTGCAATTTGGCGGATCGATCCGGCATGGAGAGCGGAATTCGAACGAAGGCTGGGGCCGGCGCGAGACGAAGCGAAAAGATGAACCTGCAAACGAAAAATCACGCCCAAAACCCAAGCGACCTTCACCCGGCGAGTGGGATTTTGATCCCGACTGATTACTAGGGCCGAGCGCATAGCGGAATGGCCGCGGCGCAGACCCGGCGAAACTTGAGAGCAAGCTATACCGTATACTCTTCGGCGATGAACTCCGCTTTCAGGACCATCCTTCCCGCATTCACGCTGCGCGCGAGGCGGCATGTTTAAACGCGCCGGCGCATTCTGGGAGCGTGTCAGCGAAGGGCGCCAGATCGACGAACTCTGGGCGCAGATGAGCGCGGACGCACGCGCGACGTACGGATTCTATGGGCGCGACGTCGATTGGGAAGTTGTCAATTCGATGCCGCACTGGCGTCGACCTTTTCACATCGCGAAACAATTTTTCTGGGCGCTGATGATGAAGTTGTCGCCGGCGCGACGTGTGATCCTGCTTGTTGCGATCGTTCTCTTTCTGATTTCCGGCATTCACTTCAACGTAGACCACAACGACGTCGTTGATGTGCGATTCGAATGGATTTCGGCGTTGCTGTTCTTGCTGGTACTGGCGCTGGAACTCGCGGACAAAGTGATCATGAAGCGCGATTTGGAAATCGCGCGAGAGATTCAGAATTGGCTTGTACCGTCGGTGGCACCGGACGTACCCGGCGGAGATATTGCATTTGCGACGCGGCCGCAAAATTCCGTGGCCGGCGATTACTATGATGCGTTCTTTCCAACTACGACGGCTGCGGAGGGCGGCAAGTTGATGCTGGTCGTCGCGGATGTCGCCGGCAAGAGCGTACCGGCGGCGTTGTTGATGGCGACCATGCAGGCGAGTTTGCGAACGGTGGCAGGGGACGATGCGCCGCTGGATGCGCTCGTCGCTCGATTGAATCGCTATGCATCGGCGTACAGCCTTGATGGACGGCGATTCACGACCGCGATTCTCGGTTTGTACGATCCGGCCACGGGAGAATTGACCTACGTCAACGCGGGGCACAACGCACCCGTTCTGCGCCGCGCAAGCTCGACGATGGAATTCCTCGACAAGGGCGGAGTGCCGCTCGGAATTTTGGCGAGCGCGGAGTACGAGACGGGCACGGTTGTGCTGGGGCCAGGCGACACGCTCATTATGTTCACGGATGGCGTCGTGGAGGCCTTCAACGCGGCGGGCGATGAGTTCGGCAACGGGCGTTGGTTGAATGCGATTCGAAATTTGCCGGCTGGGACGGCAGGCCAATCGCTGCAGTTTCTGATGCGGCAGGTGGATGATTTCGTCGGCGCGACGCGACAGTCGGATGACATCACCTGCCTTGTTTTTCAACGCAAATAGACATGCGAGGCAAAAAGAGTTCGCGCCTCGGCCAAATCGTTAAATAGCTCCAAACAAAGACCTTCGCGTTGGCTACAGCTTCGTTAACAGTGGACGCGACACGCCTCGCGGCACTTCTGCGCAACCAAACGCTACGCTAGCGCATACTTTAAGTGTGGAAACATCTGCAACCATCGCATCGCCACGCGAATTGGCGTGGTCTATTTGCACGACTCTACAGAGCCACGGCCACCAGGCGTTGATTGCCGGCGGGAGTGTGCGCGATTTGAAGTTGAAACGCGCGCCGCTCGACTACGACGTAGCGACCGATGCGCTGCCGGAGCAAGTGATCGCGCTCTTTCCCGAGAGCCTGGCGGTTGGCGCGCAGTTCGGCGTTGTCCAAGTGTGGCACGGGGAATTCAAGGTTGAAGTTGCGACGTTTCGTGCGGACGGAGATTATTCCGACGGGCGGCGCCCCAATCAGGTGACTTACACCAAGTCGCCCGAAGACGACGTGCGGCGGCGCGATTTCACCATCAATGGGCTACTAATGGAACCGGAGTCCGGCAAGGTGCTGGATTTCGTGGGCGGGCAAGCGGATTTGAAGGCCGGGCTGATCCGGGCAATCGGCGATCCGGATAAGAGATTCGCCGAAGACAAGCTGCGCCTGATTCGAGCTGTGCGTTTTGCAGCGCGATTTGGGTTTGCGATTGAAGCGGCGACGCTGGCTGCGATTCAACGACGAGCGAGCGAGATTATCGCAGTGTCGGCGGAGCGGCTGCGCGACGAGCTGACGAAGATTTTGACGGAAGGCAAGGCGCGGCGAGGATTCGAACTGCTTGACCAAACGGGCTT
>DATAMU010000512.1:0-5062 GCA_036266605.1 Candidatus Acidiferrum sp.
GGTTCGCGATGAGCACGCCGCCGCAGCCGGCGCAGCAGGGAAGTTCCGCCGGAGTTGTCCATCAATCCGTCGATAACGGGCTGGCGATTCTTACGCTGAATCGCCCGGACCGGATGAACGCCATCAATGGCGAGATGGCGACGGCGCTGAATGAAGCGCTGACGGCGATCAGCATCGACAAGAATATTCATGCGGTGGTCATCACCGGCGCGGGCAAAGGCTTTTGCGCGGGAGGCGACCTGAAAGAAATTTGGGAAGGGCGGCAGAAGAGCGATAGAGAATCGCTCGAGCCGCTGCTGCGCTCCGGTATGGGTGCGGTGCTGAAGATTCGCACGATGCGGCAGCCGGTTATCGCTGCGGTGAACGGCGCTGCGGCGGGCGCGGGCATGAACATTGCGCTGGCAGCAGACATTCGTTTTGCTGCGGATACAGCGAGTTTTGGCGAGACGTTTGCGAAAGTTGGGTTGTTTCCGGATTTTGGTGGAACGTATTTTTTGCCGCAACTTGTTGGGCACGCGAAGGCGGCGGAGCTGTTTTACAGCGGCGATATGTTCGATGCAAAGACGGCGTTGGAGCTGGGCATCGTGAACCGGTTGGTGCCGGCGGATAAGTTGATGGATGAGGCCAAGGCCTTTGCGATAAGCATCGTGAATGGTCCGCGCATGGCGAGCCGGGCGTTGAAGCAAGTTTTGTTTGGCAATGAGCGCGCGGCGCTGACGAAGGCGCTGGAGTACGAAGTCGAAGAACAAATCCGCTGCTTTGAGTCGGAAGATTGCGCCGAAGGGCTGCGCGCGTTTTTTGAGAAGCGGAAGCCAAATTTTCAGGGGAAGTAGTTCGGCGATTCGTGACCGCTTGAAGTCTTCGTGTTGGTCTCTTGCATCAAAACAACTCCATGGAAAACGACAATCTTGAGATTGCTCCGGCGGAGCTGAAGCAGACGTTGGATCGCGACGAGAAGATTTTGCTGATCGATGTGCGCGAGCCTTGGGAAAACAACCTCTGCAATATCGAGGGATCGAAGCTGATTCCGATGGGGAGCATTCCGGCGAATTTGCAGGCGATCGATTCGGGTGAGCCGGTGGTGTGCTACTGCCATCATGGGATGCGGAGCCTGGATGTGACGGTTTGGTTGCGGGCGCAGGGCGTTGAGAATGTGCGGTCGCTGGCCGGCGGAATTGATCGGTGGTCGATGGAGATTGATAGTAAAGTTCCGCGGTATTAGTCCGAGTTCAGTCCCTTCCACTTCAGCAAATATTTCGCTCAAACTTTGCGTCGCATGTTCGTTGGTGCGGCTCTCGAGTTCCGATTTGGGAAGGTTAGGGGTATACCCCCTATATTTTTGAAAGAGTGTGTAAGTGGTCTCGTTGCTGTGGGTTACAGGAAATACAGAAAACGGGAGTGTGCAAGTTGCTGTCGCTGCGGGAGTTACGGACGGGCGTCACTCGAAAATCGTGAATCTGTCTGTGCTTTTGAGAAGGCTAATAAGTAGACGTGGTTGTCTACGAGGGAAGTTTACGGAGTTTGTATAGTGGCGTCAAGGTGATCTGTGGGTGGTGACAGAAAGATTACAGAGTGCGTTCGAACGCGAGCGGATATGCAATTGATTCTCTCGGGGATTAAGTCAGGCCGGGGTCGCTCCACTTCGCTCAGTTCTGGATGACGAGTTTGTGGTTGGGTTTCGAGCTAAAAGCCGTAAGAGATGCCAAAGGCGAAGCGGTTGCGGGCGTCGAGGTTGAGGCCGGGGGCGACGTTGCCGGCGGCTTGGAGGAGGCCGAAGTCGATGGTGAGGCGCGGGGTTTCGGCGCTCCAGCCGTGGATGGGTAGCGCGCCGCCGGGGATGATGCGGACGGCGTAGGTGACGGTGGTGGGGATGATGACGCCTGGGAGATCTTGGACGCGGCGCGGCTCTTGCAGGATTTCGGAGCCGATGAGGACGGTGCTACGGCCGGGGCCTTTCAACGCGAAAGCGGCGGCGCCGAAGAAGCGGCCTTGATAGCCGGGGGCGTTGCCGGCGAGGCCGAGGAGCGAGGCGTTGGTCATTTTGAAGCCGGCGTTGAAGACGAGCGGGAGATGGCGGAAGTCGACGGTTTTTGTGGCGACGATGTAGAAGTCCCCGCTGGATGTGTTCTTGTTTTGGATTGAGCCATTGATGTTGCGAACCTGAGTGCGGGCGACGAAGCCGACGGAGATTGCGGGATGGATACGGCGACCTTCTTTGAGAATGCCGACTTTGCCGTGGAAGATGTTGAAGCCGCTGCCCCAGAGCGGGCTGAGAGTTGGGTTGCTGCCGTCCTGGTGCAGACTGCGGGTGTAGCCGAATTCGAAGCGGTCGTAGGCGCCTTCGGTGATTGAGATCTGGTGGAAGTCGCCGAGAACGGGGCCGGCGTTTACGTAGTGATAGGAGACAGCGGGAAGGTCGAAACCGTTTTGTTTTCCGGGGACGCTGTAGGCGAGCGGCGTCACGAAGATGCCGTTCTGGCCTTCCCAGTTGAGACTTTGCGCTGAAGCTTTTTGCGCGGTGCCGGCGAAGGCGAGGGCGAGAAATAAGATTGCCAGCAGACTGCGGATAACCCCAGTCGGAACGATGCGCGGGAGCGTGTGCATCTTGTCCTCTCTCGTTCGGTGGCTGGGGGCCGATGTTTGAATGCTTGCCGGCGTTGCGGCCGGCGAAGATCGTTGACAACCAACGAAACAAAGAAGGGCACGGCGTGCCGTGCCCCTACCCGTTACGGCGTTGCTTGCGAATCCGGCGATGCTGGATTTGAATTACCTGCTGCGGTGTTCCACTGCCAAATTTCGATAGCGCCGTCTTCGCTGCCCGCGGCGAGCCAGCGGCTGTGCGGATCGAATGTGACGGAGTAGATGGCGCGAGCGTCGGGACGGAGCGTTTGCACTTCTTTTCCGGTCGAGACATTCCAGATGCGGACGGTTTTGTCCCAACTGCCGGAGGCGAGCCAGCGACCGTTGGGGCTGAAGGAGATGCTGCTGACGGCGCCTTGATGGCCGGAAAGCGTTCGAATGTGTTTGCCGGTGATGGCGTCCCACAAGCGGATGGTTTTATCCGCACTTGCCGAAGCGAGGAGCGTTCCGTTTGGGCTGAAGGCGACGGCGTTGATTACTTTTTTGTGTCCGGTGAGGGTTGAGATGGGAGCGCCGGAGGCGACGTTCCAGATCTGGATGGATTTCTCGTCGTTGCCGGTGGCGACGAGTTCGCCGTTGGGACTGAAGGCGACGTAGACGACGGGGCGGCGAGGTCCGGCGAGATCGCGGATTTTTGTGCCGGTGGCGACGTCCCAGATGCGAACGGTTTTGTCGTCGACGGCGGAAGCGAGCCAACGGCCGTCGGGGCTGAAGGCGATGGAGTAGACCCAACTGATGCCGACGGAGGGGACGGATTTGTCGGTCGGCAGCTCGCGGATGGGTTGACCGGTTGCGGCGTCGAAAATAGTGATGGTGTAGCTGGAGTCTTCAGCAGCGAGAAGTTTTCCGTCGTGGGTGAAGGCGATGGCCTGGAGTTGTTTGAGTTTGCCGGTGAAGGAGCGAGATTCGCGCCCGGTGGAGAGATCCCAGAATTTTACGGTGCGGTCCCAACTGGCGGAGGCTAGTTTTCCGGCAGGACTGAAGGCGAGGCTACTGACCCAGGCGGAGTGAGCTTTTAGAGTTTGTGCGAGGGCGAAGTTAGGCGGTTGCAAGCCGTTGGGATTGATGGGTTGCGCGGGTTCAGGTTCTGACGGCGTTTCGGAATTGTCCGATGCGACGGATTCTTTAGGCGGCGCGGGTTCAAGTGAAGCGGGTGGTTGCAAGTTGGCGGTGATTTCGGGCGCCGATGGTGGGGCGTCCGGCTTGGCGGCTGCTGCGTTTGGGGATTTCAGAATTCGTTTGATGATGGCGGGTAACGTCGGCTTCGGAGTGGTCGAGACTGAGGATGGATTAGTCGAGGGCGGAGGAGTGTTTAGGTCGGGAAGCGGCTTGGGCAATTCTTCGTCGGGCGCGAGAGCTTTGGAGGTTGGCGAGGAATTGTCAGAGGTGGGCGCGGCAGGTTGTTTTGCGGTTGGGGCGGGAGCCGGTGAAGAGGAGATTGTACTTGTGTCGGGTGTGCCCGCCGGGCTTGCGGACTTGGAGATTGATGCAGCCGCCGAGTTTGTGAGGGCCGCGTTGGATTGTTTCCAGTGAGATCGAAGGAGGAATACAGGAAGGAGCAAGATGGCGAAGACGAGAAGCATGATGAACCAAATGAAACTCTGCGGCTCGCCGGAGTGAAAGGCCTCCGCAGGGATGGGTTCGGCGGGAGCGAGGAAAATTGGAGATGTCGGTTTTCCGGCTGCGCGTGCGAAGGTGAGTGATTCAACGGAAAGAGCTTGTACTGGAAGCGTGGATGGGTCGATGCGTTCGGCGGTGGTGGCAACTGATTCTTCGCGCTCCATCGGCGCGGTTGGGGTATTTTCTGCGGCGGCTCCGTCAATGATTTCGGATTGTTCGATGGTGGATTCTTTTGTGGGGAGCGCCTCGACGATCGGCGTTTCCGCGGCTGTTGAGTTGACGGCTGCGTTTTCTGCCGCTTCTTCAACGATTGCGGATGGAATTCCGTCGGGGAACCATTCGTCGGCCATCAACGGCCCCCAGAAATCCGCGACGAGCGTGAGATCTTTGATGTCGCGCGGTTGAATCGATGAATCGCGCCGAGAGAAGACGGCGATCAGGCCGATGATTGCGCCGCTGGCGTGCATCGGCAGAGTGACGGCGGAGCGGACTTGCGAAACGCCCTCCATAGTTAGGCCGACATTTAGGACGCGTTGGGCGTCATCGGTGAAATCGCGGAAGACGGCGGAGCGAGTTTCGAGGCACTCGATGGCCATGCCGAAGTCCGGCGGCAAATGGGAGCCGACTTCGGGAGCGTCGCCGAGACTGCCGACAGAGCGGAGGCCGGATGCGTCGCGGACGGCGATGATTGCGCCGCTGGCAGGAATGGCGAGGCAGATTTGCTCGAAGGCGCTCATCGCGTCGGTGGCGGAGTTGAGTTCGAAGTCGGAGGCAGGGAGGGCGTCGTCGGGAGGGAGACTCA
>DATAMU010000513.1:0-2072 GCA_036266605.1 Candidatus Acidiferrum sp.
AGTGCGGCATGCGGCGAATGCGAAGACGCCTGAGGACTTGTTGAGTCATGTGGCGGTGCGGGAAGAGAAAGGCATGAGGCCGGGCGGATTTGGATTGTTGATGGCGCGGAAGCTGGTGGATGAGCTGATTTACAACGAGCAGGGGAATGAAGTGGTGCTGGTGAAATATTTAGAGAAGCCGGCGGCGTGACGAAGAGGCGCCGTGTTCCGTGGGGATTTGGGCATTTAGCGGTGGAAAAACTCATGTGGCTTAATGCGCTAGATGTTCTTTCTGGCGGCACAAATATCAGGCGTGGCTAAGGAAACCACCGGCTGGAAGCCGGCGCTACAATGGCTACCCGCCGCCGACGAAGTGGACGATTTCGTAGCGATCGCCTGGCACAACTTTTGTTTCACTCCATTTGGTGCGCGGGAGAATTTCGAGATTGCGTTCGATGGCTACGCGACCGTCCTGAAGACCGAGCTCGCGCAACAGATCGATCACCGTGCTATCGGCAGTTGCGGGCCGCGTTTCTCCGTTGACTTGAATCGTGGATTCCATATGTTCGTGTTCGTGTTCCGTGTTCCGTGAGCCGTGTTCTGTGTTTCGTGAATTCAAGTGGCAGCGGGAGCTTTTGGCTTGGCGCGCAGAGCGAAACGCAGATGACCTTGCGCGTCGCGCGTTGAAGCTTCGATGATAAGTGCAGCTTCTTCGCTGGCAAGTTTCGGCATCTCGAACTCGAGCTTTGCGTGGCCGTCGGCGCTCGATTCGATGGCTACACTCGTCGGTTCCGCTGCTCCGGCCACGCGCGCCACAACTCGCGCCCCCGCGATTGGCGTCCCACTCTCTTTTGATCGCACGACGAGATAAAGCGTGGCGTGCTTTCCGCTGAGCCACGTGCGCGGATTCAACATCTCGACCGCTAGAGCTTTCGCAGAAGCCGTCGGAGCGGGCGCGGCGCTGGAGCCGAGGCCGCCCGCAGACGCGACAGAGGTTGACCTTGACGATATAGGCGTAACTGGACGCGGCGGAGGGGCCGCCGGAACTTCGACTTTAAGCGCGCCTGATTTCAATTCTTCGACGACGCCGAAGTGCTGTTCATCGAGCCGCGTCTTCAGCGACTTCTCTTTTTCTTCATCCAGCGGCAACAGATCGTGATACTTATTCGTGCGCCGATGCAGCACGCGGCCGCGGCAGTGCACGGTGGTATCGAGAGTTGCGGAGTTCACGCCGCGATCTTCGGTTTGAACGTGGAGAACCGTGCCCTCGACAGAGACGTTGGTGTTATGACCGAAAAGCATTCCTTAGCACATCCTAATTTGACCGTAGCCGATACATCCTGCAGACTTTTTTCAGAGGCCGCATTGACCCAACGCCGCCCGCTCGTTATTATAACGCTTCGCCCATGAGTGAATCAGGTCTCCACGCATACGCTCCACTTCTCTTACACCTCATCATCGCGGTGGCGCTGGCCAGTATTCTGACGACGCTGTCGGTCGCGATTGGTTGGAGACGGCCAAATCGTGCAAAACAAACCGCGTACGAATGCGGCGTGGAACCGGTGGGCGATGCTCACCAACCGTTTTCGGTAAAATTTTATCTCGTCGCGATGGTCTTTATCCTGTTCGACGTCGAGGCGATCTTTTTGTACCCTTGGGCGTACATTTACCGCGATATGTTCAAGATATCGCATGCCTTTGGCATGTTCGGCTACGTAGAGATGCTCATCTACATCGCTATCCTGCTGGTCGGTTACATCTATCTGTGGAAAAAAGGCGCGTTCGACTGGCATAAATAAGTCGGCGCAAGCGGGGATTCGGAACCTGTGACGGACAGTGGTGGTCAAACTACTAATCCTGTAGTCGCGAAGCTCCGCTCGTGGAGCGCGAATGCGATTGAGGAAGTGATTGAATACCGGGGCGATACGACGATCGTCGTCGCCCGGAAGGTGCTGCGAAGCGTCGCCGAGCAATGTCGCGACACCGAAGAGCTCAAGTTCAACCTCCTCACTGACGCAACCGCTCTCGATCGCTATCCAATGGAACCTCGTTTTGAGTTGAACTATCAGCTTGTTTAGATTCCGCTGAAGCAG
>DATAMU010000514.1:0-7070 GCA_036266605.1 Candidatus Acidiferrum sp.
GCAACTCGCGAAATAAAACCTCCTGCATCATTTCCGTCGGCGGACTCGACCATCGGTGCGTGTCATACGTGCCCATCGCCTCCCCGCTGCTGTAGACGATGCGATCGTCGCGATAGAGATGAGACCCCAGCAGCGGTCCAACCATCAACGTGATCGGAAACGCGTTTACGCCCGACGGCGTCGTCATGTCGCCCGGCACCGTGAGCTGGTAATACTTCACAGGCCGAGCCGCGCCGCATCCCGCAGCGGTTACAACGGCGGCGACAGCACCGAGTGCCACGCACATCGTGAAAGCAAAAGCTCTCAGACAGTGATTCAGTTTCGCCATGCGAACACTTCCCTTCTGCTCACTCATCGCGGCACGCATCATGGAAGACCTCATGGTTGGTCTCCCGGCTTGTGTTCTTTGGGTGATGACGAGCGAATCAGCGAATACGGCCGCGTCTTGATCGTCGCCGAAAATTCGCGCAGGTTGTCGCTGATCTGCCGCAAATTGTCGAGCAGCTCGTCGATATTTTCCGAATTGACGTTCAGCGTCTGATCGAGACTCGTCGTCAAACTCGTCGTGTTCGTCAGAGTTTTGCGCAACTCGACGATCGCCGCGTGCACATCTTCCCGGTTGTCGCCAATCAACGAGTCGATGTGATCGAGCGTCTGATTCGCGGTCGCCGTCGTCTTGCGCAAGTCGGCGAGCAACGGCTCCAGCTTCTTCGTGGTCTCGTTGATATTTGTCAGCGTACCCTTGATCAACGGCCGATCTTCCTCGAGCATTCCTCGAGTCGTCGCCAGCGTTCCCGCCAGGTTCGCCCGATTACGATCGTTCAGCAGGTCGTTGATGCGCGCCACGGTGACTTGTAGTTCGCTCGCCCGATCATTCAGCGTCACCAACAATTGCTGCGCCGCGGGAGCGATATCGTTAATCCGCTTCGTTAGCGCGTTGAAATCCAGATAGTCATCCGCCGGCAGCCACGCACCATCTTTCGCCAACCCCGCCTGCTTCGATCCCGGCACAATCTCCAAATGATTTTCGCCCAGCGGGCTCAAGCTCATGATTTTCGCGTGGCTGTCCGTCTTCACCGGAACATCCGACTGCACGCTGAACGTAACCTCGATGCGCGACGGATCCTCCGGATCGATCCGCATTTTCTCAACGCGCCCTGCCTTCATCCCACCCGAGTAGCGCACGGTCGCGCCCGGTTCAAGCCCGCCCGCAAACCCGAAGTACGTGTGAAATGTCTTCACCGAGCGCCCAAACGCGCCACTGATCGCAAACACCGTCGCAATCAACACCGCAGCCGCCACAATTACAAACAGACCGACCAGCGTCTGCTCGCTCTTTGCGTTCATCAGGCTCTCCCCTTGCCGCCCGGCATATCGGCGGGCCGCCGGTCTTCGGTCAGCATCTGCAGGTAATCGAGTTCGCGCACAACCTCCGGCTCGGCGACGCGATCCAGAAATTGCCGCACACGAGGCTGTTTGCTGTTGCGCATCTCCGTCGTCGTGCCGATGGCAACGATATTTCCTTTGTCGATCAGCACCATGCGATCCGCGATCAAAAACGCGCTTGCGAGCTCATGCGTAACGACAACGATCGTCATTTTGAACGCCTTCTTCATTTCCAAAATCAATTGGTCGATACCCGCCGCGATAATCGGATCAAGCCCCGCCGACGGCTCATCGAAAAACAAAATCTCCGGATCCATCGCCATCGCACGCGCCACCGCCGCGCGCTTCATCATGCCGCCGCTCAGCTGCGATGGCATGTAGTACTCAAATCCCGCTAGTCCCACTTGTTCCAACTTGAGGCGCAACATAATTTCAATCGTCGAATCTTCCAGCTTCGTGTGTTCGCGTAGCGGCAGAGCCACGTTTTCGCCCACCGTCATCGAACCAAACAGCGCACTCCCCTGAAACGACATCCCGATGTGCTTCCGGATTTCGTCAAGTTCATCTTGCGAAATATCCGCTAGGTTTTTCCCTCGAATCCAAATCTCCCCCGCGCTCGGCCGCTCCAATCCGACGAGCGTGCGCAGTAACGTGCTTTTGCCGGAACCCGAACCGCCGAGGATCACCATCGTCTCGCCGCGCAGAACGTCAAACGAAATTCCGTGCAGGATTTCGCGATCGCCGTAACTGACGCGCAGATCGCGCAGCGATATCATCGGCCCAGAATCTGAACCACCGTCGTCGCGATCCATCTCCAAATCGTCGTTCGCCATAGCGTCAGCCGCGAAGAAACGCTAACCCCCAAGAAAGAAAAACAACATCGTAAAAACCAAATCGACGAGCACGACCATGAAGATCGACATCACCACGGCGCGCGTCGTCGATTTTCCAACCTGTTCGGCGCCTGCGCCGGTATTCAGCCCTTCCAGGCACCCGACCGCGGTAATCGTCATCCCAAACATCACGCTCTTCACCAGCCCCGTGATGATGTCACGCAAAAACAGCGCGTCGACGGAAGCACGAACATAACGCGCCACCGTAAAGTCCGCTTGCGCCACGCCGAACAGCGCGCCGCCTAAAATCCCCATCGAGTTCGCCCAAATCGTAAGGCACGGCAGCATCACGATCATGGCGATGAACTTTGGCGCCACCAGAAACGACACCGGGCTGATCGCCATCGTCTGCAACGCGTCGATCTCTTCGGTCACTTTCATCGTCCCGATTTCCGCGGCAAACGCGGAACCAGAGCGGCCGATGACCACAATCGCCGTGATGAGCGGTCCAAGCTCGCGCGTCATCGAAATCGCAACCGCGGTCGCAACCAGATCGATCGCGCCAAACTTGCGCAATTCGTAAGCGCTTTGCAGCGCCAAAATCAACCCTATGAAAAATGTAATGAGCGAGAGAATCGGCAGCGCGCGGACGCCGACATCCATCGCCTGCGAAAACGCGCGGGCCAGCCGTAGCGGCTTTCCGCGAAACGGTGCGACAAACGTATACCAGGCAGCGCGCGCAGCCAGCGCCGCCAACGACCCGACATAGGCCAGGCCATTTGTAACGCCGCCCCCAATTTGTGAAACGAGTTCCATTCTCCCCTGGGACACTGCCGCAACTCGTCGATCCCGAACCTAACGTCGCTACTGAAAGCGACGCTCCCCCGCCGCTTCTTTAGCCCGCAAGCGCCGCTTCTTCCGTGTCGAACGTTTCAAAAATTTTCAGCAGCCGCGACAACTGCAACACTTCGCGCGCAGCCGGACTCAACCCCACAAGCAAGAGCCGCGTGCCCGCATCACGCGACGCTTTCAGCGCCTCCACCAAAGACGCCACGCCTGAGCTGTCGATGTACCGCACCTTGGTCATGTTCATCACAACTTTCGGCGTTTTCTTCTCTTTGATCTCACCCAGCAGTGCCTTTCGAACTTCGGGCGAATGTGCCAGGTCGATGTCACCCGTCACGTCAAATACGGTCGTTGTTCCCAACGCCCGCGTCGCAATCTGTAAAGGTTTTCCTCCGAGCATTA
This sequence comes from Candidatus Acidiferrum sp., assembly GCA_036266605.1. Lineage (GTDB taxonomy): Bacteria > Acidobacteriota > Terriglobia > Acidiferrales > UBA7541 > Acidiferrum. The sequence continues at coordinate 3,468 of DATAMU010000514.1, forward strand.
GTTTCCGTGTCGTCCTTCCGGCGACAAATACTTCACAAGGCGCAATATGTTCGCCCCTCGTGTACGACGAAACTCTACGATGTCCATGCTTTGCCGGATGAAATGCAGCCCCAAGCCACCCGGCTTGATTTCGTCCAACGGTCGCCCGCGCAATTTAGCCGGATCGATCTTTGGGCCGTAATCGACCAGTCGAATCTCAAATCCCTCGCCGCGCGCAGCGCGCCCCTTCGCTAGGCGCAGGCAAGACATCTCAATCCGGCGGTCAAGAGCTCCGCCATAGGAATGTCTCATGATATTGGTGAGTGCTTCATCGACAGCCCGAGTCACCGAACGAATTTCCGGCTCGGCGAACCCCAGCGCTTCCGTCAAGCGCTCCATCGCACTGCGAACTACGCACAGCATACCCGGATCGCTGGGTAATTCCACCCTCAAGAGCTGGCCTTGCTGCACCCGGTGATTTTCCTTGGGGCTCATGTGGTCGCAGAAAAGTTCTCGCGGGCGATCTTTGTGGTCGCCTTGGCAAAATCATACGTCGCCCGAAGGTTTCCGCCAAAGAAGCGGACTTTCCCGGTGACGTCGGCTTCGAGAAGAGTTTTGCCGTCTTTGTCCGAGAAAATGCAGTGAATCTTGATCGACGTTTCGCCAGTGACCGTGGTGACTTCCCGTTTACGCTGGCTTCCCTCTTTAAATCCGGTTACGTTGCTGCGCAGGATCACCAGTTCGGGCGAGTTCGCCGCGTTGCGGTCGCCCTCGCGATAGACATGAGGAAAGCCGCCCTTTTTCTGGAGCTGGCGAATCAAATCTTCATACATCGACACCTGAAACTCTGCCGGCAGCTTGATCTCGTCGGAGTGAATCATATCGACTTGAATCGCCGACGCTTTGATCTTGACGGGCTTCGGCTTATCTTGAGCCGTCGCGACCTTGCCGCAAAGCGCGATCATCGCCAGACAAAACAGTGTGCGCGAAATCATGCGAAGAGTTTTCACTGATTGTCCCTCCCTTCGGGCGCCGATTTGGTCGCCGGCTTCGTGTCGGCTTCGGTCACCGTTGTTCGCGCGCCCTGCGCCAGCAATTCTTTTTTGATCACCTCAGCCTGTCCGACAGGCATCGTGAAAATCGCGCCATGCAGTCCGCCATCATTGTCGCGATATTTTATGGTCAGCGTGTCGAGCTTCGTACGAAACAAACTCAAGAATCTGCCTGCGCCATAAGGCGCGAACCACGACAGCGTTCCCACCGTCCCGCGAATCACGCGCTGACTATCGTCGCCGGTCACCACATCTTCAATCGAAGTGGCCGGCAAGTCCGACACCTGCGCTTCGCGCGCGAAGTGCAGCGATCCCGCGCCGATGATCAACGATCCCTGAGTGTTGTCCTTAATGTTCGGCAAGCCCTTGATGACGGTGACCTTCACCGCCGCATCCGTTACCGGTTTGGCCGCTTCTTGGCCGAAGGCGCTCGGGGCGAGAAGCGCGACTACGGCCACGCAGTTCAAGAGAAATACGTTCTGACTTCGCAAACTCGTCTCACCTTTACTTTCCATTGATTGTCGCGACTGCGAATCCCCGCTGTGATCGTGCTTCCGAAACTCGTGAAATTTGGCGCTTCTGTGCTTGCACACAGGACGGAGTGCACGGGAGCATAAACCACAGAAAACAGAAAAGAAACGTCGATTCACAGATTCAAAGGAGAGGGACGCGGATACGAACTTTTTTCGCCGTCCGCGCGCCTCGGCTCGAAACCACTGTAGCCATTCCGCGCGTCCTAGCCTCTAACAACAATGATGGTAAACTTGGTGCCCCAATGCGAATCCTTCTCCTCAATCTGAGTGCCGAATCACTTCTCGAAGCGAACAATGCCCTCGCCGGCCAGGGCTACGAAGTTTCCACCGAGATCGGACTGAATATCGATCAGGTGTTGGCGCTGACTCCGGAGGTGTTGGTCACTGAAGCGAGCGCCGCCGATCTCACCTGCGCTGGACTGATTTCCTCCCTGAAAGCGCGCCCGGATATTCGCCCCCTGCGGATCGTGGTCGTTGTTCCCGGAGGCGCGGCCGATCGTGCCCATCTGCTCGACCTCGGAGCCGATGATGCGGTTTCGCTGCCGCTGGAAGGCGCCGAATTTGCGGCGCGCATTCGTGCGCAATTTCGCGAGCGCCAGTCGGAGCTCGAGACGCGGACAATGCTCAAGTACGCGACCCAGCGCGAAAATATCGCAGACCTGGCGGTGGAATCCCTCAACGAAGATCTGGTCACGAAGCGGCGTCGCTGGATCATTCCAGCCATTTTCGCGGTGAGTGCGGCGGCTATCATTGCTTCGGTATCGATGCTGGTCACCACGCACCGCAGCCGCAAAGATAACCTCCAGCTTCGCGCCGAAATCGCCCGCCTCAACTATGGAATCGGCCAAAAAGACAGCGATCTCGTGCAACGCGCGCAAGCCATGCGTGAAACGCTGGAAGCGCAAGCGAAAACGGATACCACCACGCACGACTCGCTGATGGCACGGTCCGCCGACATCAAAAAGAAAATCGCCGCGAGTGGAGGCGATGCCTCGGAATCCGCTTCTCTGAAACAACAACTCGCCGACACGCAATCGCGCTTGAAAGCGCTCGAGACCGAAGGCAAAGTCGCGGAAACCGTCGTTCACACGTATTCGCCGAGCGTCTGCTTGCTGCACGTCGTCGTTGAGTTTCTCGATCAACAATCGGGAAGGCCGATTCAGATTGCTGTCGACGGGCTCGGCAAGCCGATCGTCGATGACCAAGGAATGGTACAACTCGACTCAGGCGGCCCTGGCCCACATCTGCAAATCGATGTTTTCGGCACTGGATTCTTGGTGCGCAAGGACGGCCGCGTCGTCACGAATCATCATGTGGCCGAACCCTGGTGGCATAACGACGAACTGAAAGATTTGATCGACCGCGGTGCTAAAGCCTACGTGATTTCGTATCGCGCGTACTTTCCCGGCAGCGCCGACGGAATCTCTGCGAAGCTCGACAAGATTTCGAGTGATGCCGACGTCGCGGTGCTAAGACTCGAGAATCCCGCGCCTCCGAAAGCGACCCTGCTTGAACTCGACGACCGGCGCGACGCCACAGTAAGCGGCGATCCTGTTGTACTGATCGGCTATCCAACCGGCATCGAAGGCATCCTGGCGCGCGCGGGCAGCGACGTAGCGCAGAAAATCACCGACACCAAAAGCGTCACGCGCATCGTCTCGCAGCTCGCTTCCGAACAGCTCATTCGGCCAACAACCACGCAAGGACACATCGGCGACATTCTGCAAGACAAAATCGTCTACGACGCCGCAACGACTTCGGGTGGCTCGGGCGGTCCGCTCTTCAATCGCAATGGAAAAGTTGTCGGGGTGAATTTCGCAATCCTGAAGGGATTCGGCGGCTCGAATCTTGCGGTGCCCGTGCGCTACGCGAACGACCTGCTGAAGTGATCTGAGTTCTCGCTGTGCTCTATCCTGACGAGCCGCGCGCCGCAGCCTTCTGCGACCCGGCCTGAACGCGCAACACCAACATATAAAGAACGATCAGCACATTGCCCAGCAGTACGATCCATTTGATCGGATGCGGGTGGCGAATCAGCG
>DATAMU010000515.1:0-2965 GCA_036266605.1 Candidatus Acidiferrum sp.
CTTCTATCGCGGTTGCGGTGCCGTCGCAATCGCTCGCCGACTTTGTCATGAAGGTAGAGCCCTTCCTCGCCACGACGCTTTTTCCGATGCACGGGAATACGCCGCCCGATGCGGAAGACATCTATCCGGAGTTCACATCGCAGGCGACCGAAGGGCTACAGCGTCGCGCTGACGAATCGGCCGCGGTGAAGCAGCTTCGCGAAAATGCACAGCAACTTGCTGACGGCATGCGGAATCTCGTCGCAGTGCAGCGGCTCGCCTGGGGTTCGGGCGATAAAGATGCCGCAATGCGCGCCGAGTACGAAGTCCGCATTGTGGATGGCTCGCAGAAATTTCGCGAATATCCCGACGGCCACAAGGAACTCGACGAAATTCCACTGCCGCCGCTCAGCCACTCGGTCGTGCCCGCGCTGGAATGGTCGGAGCTGCCCGAAATGGTGGGGAAGCAGCTGCACCTGAAGGTGCGCCAGGCGCCGGACGCCGTTGTGAACGGAAAAAAGCTGAAAGTTTTTCAGTATGGCGCAAGCATCGAGGACGGCGCTTGCGGGTTCACCTACGTCAACGATCACATTTTGTTCAAGTCGAGCAAGACGGTGCGTACGGGCTGCTTCGGCGAAGTCTGGACCGACGAACACATGAACATCGTGCGCATGTCGGAGCATTACGAATTGCCGGGCGACAAGAAGATTTATCACGTTGTTGTGACTTACGGCTTGCTGACGCACGCCGGCGAAGCGCCGCGCACGATTCCGATGACCATCGCGGCGAAGACCGAAGATAAAAATCGCGTCGATTGGTGCCGCGGTCAGTTCACCGATTATCAGATTTTTGGCAGCCAAGTAAGAATCCTCGCCGCCGAGAAGTAACGGCGTCGAGCCGGCCCCGCTTCAATTTGTTCGCGCAGCGCTATTGAGGCGCGTCACGATTCGTGTCGTCGAGTGCGTGCGTTATATCGCATCGCGTCATTCTACGAACGCCACGGGTGTCGTTCGCGCACCCGATTCCGTGCCGCATTCCGCACGTCCCTTACCTGCAAAATCCCCGCTGTTTTCCTGCATTTTTTATTCGTCCGATACGATATTTCTCTTGACGATTTCCACAGCTTTTTATAGTCTTCACGGCAATCCCCGAGTTTTCCTGAACACAAAACTGTCCCCACAGAGTTGATCCGAATCCAGTGCTCGACTGGAGGACCCGTGTTCAAGCGATTCTTTCGCGGCATACGCCTGCGGCGCGCCGATCGCCTTGCCCGTGAGCTTGTTGTGCCGTTGCGGCGCGGCCTTGCGCCGTTTAAAGACGAAGACGGCGAAGTAATCTCCGACATTCGCGACGACGATTTTGTGCTCACGTATATTTTCGGTGCCGTTCTAGGCTCCATCGAATCGGCGGGCAAGAAGGCCGATCCGGAGTTTGCCGGAATGGTCTTGCGCCAGACGCTGGAGTATCTCTTCGGCAATGGGCAGGAGCGCGCGGAACTGTGCGCGGCGCTGGCTCGCCGCGGAGAAGAAGATTTCAGCTGTGGCGTCGCGATCGGCTACGCCGATGTGCGCGAGTTCAAGAAATCACGTGTGGCCTATCCAACCGGCCTCATCGAGCATTTGCGCGTCTACGGCGGCGCCTGAGTCGTTGTAGCGCCGGCATCTTGCCGGCTCTTTTGACGTTTCGCGCGAACGCCCCGCCTTCGCCGCGTTCCTACCAGCCAAAATGTCATTGTCTGAAACGGCGCTTTCGTCCTTCCATCCCCCGATTCCTCCAATTCCTTCGTGTAAAATGTATAAGTCAAACTTAGTGTGAGTATAGGTTGCGCTTACAGTCGGCTTTTCGACGCGCCGCGCACCAACCACACGACAACTCGAGGGCCACTGTGGATTTTTCCTTTACCGACGAACAGAACCAGCTGCGCCGCAGCATCCGCGAATTCGCCGAGGGCGAGATCGCTCCCCACGTGATGGAGTGGGACGAAGCGTCGAAATTTCCGCTCGAGATCATGCCCAAACTCGCCGAGATGGGGTTGCTCGGCGTCATTTTCCCGGAGCAATATGGCGGCGCCGGGCTTGGCTACGTCGAGTACGTCATCGCGATCGAAGAGCTTTCGCGCATCGACGGCAGCGTCGGCATCATTGTCGCCGCGCATAATTCCTTGTGCAGCAATCACATCTTTAAATTTGGCACCGAAGAGCAGAAGAAGAAATATCTGACGCCGCTGGCGCAGGGCAAGAAGATCGGCGCGTGGTCGTTGACCGAGCCCGAAGCCGGCTCCGACGCCGGTGGAACCCGCACGACGGCGAAGCGCGACGCCAACAACTGGGTCATCAACGGCTCAAAAACATTTTGCACCAACGGACACTATGCGGACTACGCCGTGGTAATGGCGCTCACCGATAAATCGAAGAACTCGCACGGCATCAGCGCTTTCATCGTCGAAAAAGGGACGCCCGGATTCAAGCCCGGGAAAAAAGAGAACAAGCTCGGGCTGCGCGCCAGCGACACGTCCGAGCTTATTTTTACCGATTGCAAAGTGCCCGCCGAAAATATGCTCGGCGCCGAGGGCGAAGGCTTTATCGGCAGCTTGAAGATTCTTGACGGCGGCCGCATCTCGATCGCGGCGCTGGGGCTCGGCATGGCGCAGGGCGCGCTGGACGCCGCGATCAAATATTCCAAGCAGCGCAAGCAATTTGGGCAGACAATCAGCGAGTTTCAGGCGATTCAGTTCAAGCTGGCCGACATGGCGACGCAGGTGGAGGCGGCGAGGCTGTTGGTGTATCAGGCGGCGTGGCTCGCGGACCGCAAAGACGTTCGATTCACGCGCGAGTCGAGCATGGCGAAGCTTTTCTCCAGCGAAGTCGCCGTGCGCGTGGCGAATGAATGCGTTCAAATCCACGGCGGCTACGGATTCATCAAGGATTACCCCGCCGAAAAGTTTTATCGTGACGTGAAGCTGTGTACGATTGGCGAAGGCACCAGC
>DATAMU010000516.1:0-8859 GCA_036266605.1 Candidatus Acidiferrum sp.
TCGGTGTACGGGCCGTTGTATTCGTAACGGAAACCGAGATTCAGAGAAAGCTTCGGAAGAATGCGCCAGTCGTCTTGTGCGAAAAGGTCGAAGGAGTTCGATGCGAAATCATACGAATCGGTACCAGATTGCAAAGTCGTCTGTTGCGGCAAGCCAAGCAAAAAGTCGGCGAGATCGTAGCCGGTGTCGTTGACAGGATTTGTGCCACCTGCGAATTGCGAAGTCTCGAGGCCGGTGAAAACGAAGGAGCCTTCAGCGTTTTTCGCGGAGCGAAAACTCTGGAGAATGCGGCGATAGTCTCCACCGAAGCGAAAGTTGTGTTTGCCGCGATACCAGGAGAGCGTGTCTGAAATTGTGTAGGTCTGATCGAGTTCGCGGCGCGGCGTGGGATCGGTGAGGCCGCTGAACGAAGTCAAGCTGATGCCGGGAATGCCGAAATCGAACGGATCGGTGGAAACCCCAGTGATTCCCGCGAGACCGGCGACGTCGGTGTTGTTGGAATAGAGATTCGAAGTCGAAACGTGATTGTGATTGTAGGTGAAGCGAAGAATGTTGGTGCGGCGGCCGTTGCCGTAGGTCCAGCCGACATTCGCTTGCAGGCCCTGCGTGTTGGTATTGCCGGCGAGCGATGGGAACGGATTTACGAGCGCGGAGTCGTTGCGCGAATAGTTGAGGCCGAAGTTGATGTTGTTTTGCGGGCGGCGACCGCGGCCACCACCACCTCCACCGCCGCGACCTCCGCCTCCACCGCCGCCAAACAGGCCACTGGAATCGCCAAAATTGTGGATGAGGCGCAGGCTGATCGCGTCGGTGTTGCTGTCGTCGTTGGTGACGTAGTGAAAATTTTGCGTTGTACTGTCGAGATTGGGCAGCGGGATGTAAGCGAGCAAGGCTTTCGCTTGCGGGCTGACTAAAGCGGGATTGATGACGTTGGGTTGGCCGTTGAAGCTGAACTGTGCACCAGTGGCGGGATTAAAAATTTGAACGGGCGAGCCGTCATTGTATGTAGCGCCAGAGAAATTGCCAGCGCGCTCGGCCGCGGTGGGCACGGTCGAGTAGGAGTCGTAGGGGGTGCTGCCGCGCGAGCCGTTCCATCCGACGAAGAAGAACGTCTTGGTGCCGCCGTTATAAATGTGCGGGATGTTGAGCGGGCCGCCGACGTTGGCGCCGAAGCGCGCGAAATTGTAGCTGGCTTTTTCGGATTGGATGCCGGTGAGCGAGTAGGGCTTCGCGTCGAAGCTGGCGTTGTCGTCGGAGAAATAGAGGAAGCCGTGGGGCTGGTTGACGTTGAAGCCGCGGCCTAGGCGTCCGATCGCGATCGGGCCGCCACCACCGAATCCACCGGGGCCGCCGAAGCCGCCGCCTGGTCCACCGCCGGCGCCGCCTTGGGTTTGTCCGCCGGGAATGAGTCCAGCGGCTTGCGCACGCTGGCGAAATTCTTCGATGCGATTTTGCAGATCTTCTTCGCTGCCGCCGCCGAAGTCCTGACTGCGCCCTTGCGCGCCGGAGATGCTGACGGATTCGTTGGTTGCGTCGGCTCCGGCGCCACCCATGGGTAGCGTTGCGATGTCGCTGGCGCTCGCGCCTGCGCCTGATGCTGCTGCGCCATTCGCGGCGCCGCCTTCGAAAGCAGAAAGTGAATTTTCCAGCGAGAGGCTTTGGAAACCGCGGCCGCCGGCGATTGCTGCGATTGCCGATGCTGCGGGCGATTGCTCGGCTTGACGGGAAGCGAGAATCATCTCGGCGTCGAATTTTCCGGAAGGCGTGTCGGGCTTGAGGACGATTTCTTGCGTTTGCGGGGCGAAAGCCATGAATTCGACGCGGACGACGTAGCGGCCGCGCGAGAGGCCGGAGAATTTGTAGCTGCCGTCGAGAGCGGTGGCGACGGAATACTTTTTGCCGGTGAGAGTGTTCGCGGCGGTGACGGTTACTCCGGGGAGCGGGGTTTTGCCGGATTTAACGGTGCCGCTGATTTCGAACGATGCTGGGGCGGGAGCAGTCGGGGCCGGCGCCGGTGCGGTTGGCGTTTGCGATGGAGCCGGTGCGGCTGAATCCGTCGGCGCGGGCTGCGACTGCTGTGGCGAATCCGATTGAGGTTGTGGCTGAGCGGGTGCCGGCGGAGGCGAAGCATCCTGAGCGCGCACCGATGGCGAGCAGAGAAAGACGGCTCCAAGCAAGAACGCGATCGCGGGGCCTGGGATCGAGCCGAAAAATTTCAACGATGAAGCTCCATTTGCGGCACGGCAGCTTGCCCGAATTGCGGCGTCGGAGCGGGAGCCGGAGTTGGCGCGGGCGATGGCGGATTCGGAGATGGTGTTGCCGGCGGCGCGGCATTCGGCGCGGGCGCATCGGCTGGGCCGGAACTTCCCTCTTGCGACTGGCCGCCTTGCTGCCGGCGGCGACCGCCGCCTTCACCGCGCGCCTGATTGCCAAATTCCTGCATGCGTTTCCACTGCTCGGGGCCGATCACGACGACCGTCTTCGGCACGAACACATTATTTTCGACGGCGCCACGCGCGAAGACGTGATCGCCGGGCTGAATATCAGCCATCGTGATCGATTCACGGCCTTTGCGCATCGAGGTGTCTTCGTTCAATTCCAAAGTTTGCGTGACGTCGTCGGAGCGCAACACAGTGAGTTTTGGCGCGTCGACCTTTTTGATTTCGCCGGCGACGTAATCTTTCCCGAGCGTTCCCTGCTGGGCAAATCCGCCACGACCGCCTGCTGCACCGCCACCCGGGCCGCCGCGACCGCCGGGTCCGCCTTGACCGTTCAGCGAGCGCGCAGCGACAACTTCCGCAGTCCAACTATGGTCGGACGCTTCCTCGCCGCGAACTAAGATGATGTCGCCCACCTTGAAGTCAGTACGTTTGGCAGGCTGCCGATCTTTCCGAAATTGCGTCTGCCCGCTAAATTTCACGCGGATGGTGTCGCCGTTGGTGTCGAGCACGTCTATCGAGTTGTCGTGGAGCGCAGTGATTTTTCCGAAGAGAGGCAGTCGGCGTTCGTCGCCTTGACCGCCGCCTTGCTGGACCGGATCCTGCGCGACTTTGTCATCGGGAAAGGGGACGCGGATGGCAGCGGAAGTCGCTGGTGCGCCCGAAAATGCCGCGAGCAAAGTTGCGACTGCAACAGACAAGACCATCGCCAGCCGCTTAACGTCTATTCTCATGCGAAGCTCCGTTCCGGTGTGTGAGAGGTGTGAACTGTAATAATGGACGCTGTTTTCAACGGGCGGGTTTCTTCGCTGGCGTCGGCGATTTCGTGTCGCGTCGTTCGAACGCCGTGAGTTGTTGTCATTCCTACAGTTCCCTGGAATGAGCGGCAAAGTTCCGGCGACTAGTTAACCCGTCGAGCAACGAGTGGTTGCGGAACAATCGGTCGGTTTTTTTCGTTTCTTAACAAGAGGGCGTACGCGCCTTATGAATACGATGTGATGCGGGTTGTGGTGACCCGCAAGTAAAGAAGTTACGGACTGAGGCGAGCGAGTGACTCTGAATTCGCCAAGCGGCGAGAGGGTGGGCACGAAATGGCGAGCACGAATCGTGCCGGAACGCCCGTCGGCCTGTTCGCTCGTGGGACAATTATTCCCATTTTCGGTCATTGGTGCTATTTTCGACAGGGGCTCACCAGCCATAACCAATTGAAGGCAATCGGTTTAGACCGAGGCCGCGCGGGGCAGCCCGCGTGCGATTTCAGTAGTACGCGATAACCTATATGGACATACAACGACCATCAAACGCGAAAGCAAAAAAAATCAAGAGAGCGGCCTACGTCATCGTCGCCGTCGTGGTAATTGCCGGCGTGACGCTGGGATTGTCGCGGCTGAAGCCTGCGGCGCCGTCGGTGGACCGGGGCACGGTCTGGACCGACACGGTGAAGCGCGGCCCGATGCTGCGCGAAGTCCGCGGCCTGGGCACGCTCGTGCCTCTCGATATTCACTGGATCGCGGCGCTGACAACCGCGCGCGTCGATAAGATCGTGATTCGCCCGGGCCATTTAGTCGAACCAAACACGGTGATTCTCGAAATGTCCGATCCGGCCGTTGCTCAATCGCTGGTAGATGCGGAATATCAATTCAAAGGCGCCGAAGCCGATCTTGCCAACTTGAAGGTTCAGGTCAACAGCGAGTTGATGAACCAAAAGGCTATCGAAGCGGGTGTGCGCAGCGACTACGAGCAGACCAAGTTGCAGCACGACGTCGATGAGAAGCTCTATAAAGAAGGCATCTACGCCGACGTCACACAGAAATTGTCGAAGGTTCGCGAGGATCAGCTGAAGATCCGTCTGGACCTGGAACAAGAACGCACGCGCGTTGCGGCGGATTCAGCGCAAGCTCGGTTGCAGGCTCAACAGGCGCACCTGGAGCAGGCGCGCGCCATGTATGAACTGCGCAAGAACCAGGCGGAAGCGTTGCATGTTAAGGCGGGTATCACCGGCGTGTTGCAGCTGCTGCCGGTGGACGTCGGCCAGAGCGTGGCGGTGGGCACAAACATCGCGCGGGTTGCCGATCCGAAGAAATTGAAGGCCGAGATTAAGATCGCCGAAACCCAGGCGAAAGATATCGTGATCGGCCAGAGCGCGACGGTCGATACCCGCAACGGTATCGTGAATGGCCATGTGATTCGTATCGATCCCTCGGTAGTCAACGGCACGGTTACGGTGGATGTCGGCATCGACGACCCGCTTCCGCTGGGCGCGCGCGCCGACTTGAGTGTGGACGGCACGATCACGCTGGAAAATCTGAAGGACGTTTTGTATGTCGGCCGCCCGGTGCATGGTCAGACGGATGCGACGATCAGCCTCTTCAAAGTTATGCCTGATGACACGGACGCGGAGCGCGTCAACGTGAAACTGGGGCGCAACTCGGTGAACACGGTTGAAATTTTGAGCGGATTGAAAGTCGGCGACAAAGTCATCCTGTCGGATATGTCCCAGTGGGACAACGTCGATCGCATTCGGCTGAAGTAAGCGGCACGGCTCGCGCCGATCGATCGGGTATGACCCCGTCGACGAAAACTTTCACAGAACCAATCGCAACTTCTATCAGCCGACTCGTTGTGGAGCGATAGCCAATGAATAGCCTGTGGCATGACATTCGCTACGCAGTGCGTGTGCTTGCCAAGCAGCCGGGCTTCACACTCGTCGTGGTGCTCACCTTGGCGCTGGGCATCGGCGCGAATACGGCGATTTTCAGTGTCGTCAACGCCGTCATCCTCGAGCCACTTCCCTTCTCAGAGAGCCAGCGACTGGTCGCCGTTCAAGGCACCGATGTGCACCTTGGCGACATGCATCGCACGCTGAGCTACCCCGACTTCGCCGACTTTCGCGCGCAAAATCGCACGCTCGAATCCGTCGGCATCTATGACCGAAGCACATCGACGCTCACAGGTTCCGGCGAGCCCCTGCATATCGACGCGAGCATCGTCAGCGCAAATGTCTTCGATATCCTGCGTGCCCAGCCACTACTCGGCCGCACATTCATCGCGTCGGAGGATCAACCCGGCACGCGCGTCGCGATTTTGAGCCATCACTTGTGGACGTCGCATTTCGGCGCCAGCCCCGACATCGTTGGTCGTACGATCATTCTTGACGCGAAGGCGTACACCGTTGTCGGAGTCATGCCCGCGAGCTTTCAGTTTCTGCTCACCTCGCAGCCACCTGAGCTCTGGACTACGGTTGGCGTGGAAATGGTCGGCAACGGCACCGATCCACCGATGACGTCGGAGCGCGGCGCGCATTTTCTGAGCGTAATCGGCCGCCTCAAACCGGGAGTCTCGATTGACCAGGCCAATGCCGATGCAAACGCGATCGGCGCCTCCCTCGAAAAACAATATCCCGACTCCAACGGCCATCTCAGCCTGACGGTGCATCCGCAAATCGAAGCCATGGTCGGCGACGTTCGCCCTGTGCTAATGATGGTGCTCGGCGCAGTGGGATTTCTGCTGCTGATCGCATGCTCCAACGCAGCGAATCTGCTGCTTGCTCGCGCGGCCGGACGCCAGCGCGAGATGGCGATTCGAGCTTCGATGGGTGCGGGTCGCGCTCGGGTGCTGCGTCAGCTTTTGACCGAAAGCGTATTGCTTGCGCTCGCGGGGGGATTGCTCGGCCTCTTCCTCGCCGTGTGGGGCACGACACTGCTCGCGAGCATTCCGTCTCTCCAAATTCCGCGGCTGGCACAAGCTGGAATCGATCTCCGCGTGCTCGCGTTCACGCTCGGCGTCTCGGTTCTCACCGGCGTTCTTTTTGGCATGGCTCCGGCGTGGCATGCGTCCCGCTTCAATCTCTTTCTCTCGCTGAAAGAGGGCGGGCGCGCGAGTTCCGACAGCAAGCGCGCGTCGCGGGCGCGAAATATTCTTGTCGTGGCTCAAGTTTCTCTGGCTGTGATTCTGCTCGTCGGAGCAAGCTTGCTTGTGGAAAGCATGGTTCACCTGACGCGCCAATCGCCCGGCTTCGATCCCAACGGCGTCATGGTGTTCAACCTCGATTTGCCGGACGCGCGGTACGGCAAGCCCGAGCAGTCGATCCTATTTTTCCGCGAACTCCTCGAGCGGGTTCGCGCAGTCCCCGGCGTACAAAGCGCCAGTGCCGTGCTCCCACTGCCGATGGGCGACGACATCATTCGCACATCGTTTGAAATCGAAGGCCGCCCGGTCCCCAAGAGCGAAGAGCCACGCGTACACTTCCGCATCGTCGCTCAGGATTACATCAAGACGATGCGCATCCCTCTGATCTCGGGCCGCGATTTCACGCCTCGCGACCAACGAACCGCTGCGCAAGTCGTGCTCATCAACGAGACACTGGCTCGCCGCTATTTCCCAAACGAAAATCCCATCGGCAAACACATCAAACCCGGCGTAGCGGACGTAGGTGAGGAAAAGATGCGCGAAATCGTCGGCGTTGTCGGCGACGTGCATCATCGCAATCTGTGGCAGGCCACTGACGCGGAGTGCTATGTCCCATACGACCAGGTCGCACTTGGCGCGATGAATATCGTCGTTCGCGCACAAGGCGAGCCGATGAGCCTGTTGCCTGCAATCCGCGAGCAAGTGCGCGCGGTGGACACCGAACTGCCGGTTTACAAAGCACGCGACCTCCGCGATTACGTCGAAGCCTCCGTCGCACAACGAAAATTCACGAGCATGCTGGTTTCAGTTTTCGCGGCCGCGGGCCTGCTGCTGGCAACCGTCGGCCTCTTCGGCCTCATCTCGTACAGCGTTGCGCAACGCCGCAACGAGATCGGCATTCGCGTCGCGGTCGGCGCCGAACGCGGTGACATCATCGGCATGGTTCTACGCAGCGGCATCACGCTTGCACTAGCGGGCGTCGTTGTCGGCCTCGCCGGTACGCTCGCGATTTCGCGCGTACTGAAAAATCAGCTCTTCGGCGTCAGCGCGACCGATCCGCTCACATTCATCGGCGTTGCTCTCGCGCTGATCGCGGTTGCCACGGCGGCCTGCTACATCCCCGCATGGCGTGCCGCCAACGCCGATCCGCTCACCGCACTTAGAAACGAGTAAGCTCTACCGATGCACACACTCTGGCAAGACATTCGCTTCGGCATCCGCGTCCTCGGCAAGAATCTCGGCTTCACCGTCATCGCCGTCGTCACGCTCGCGCTCGGCATCGGCGCCAACACCGCCATCTTCAGCCTGATGGATCAGATCCTTCTGCGCCGCTTGCCCGTGCGCAATCCGAGCGAACTCGTCGTCCTCCACGATCCCGGCCCGAAGACCGGCCGCGTCAGCAGCGACGGCGACGACGCAGACTCCTTCTCCTACCCGATGTACAAAGGCCTGCGCGACGGCGCCGCCAAAGCGATCGCCCTCATCGCGCGTGGTTCCGCGGAAGCCAGTCTCGCCTCACAGGGACAAACCGAGCGCGGCCGCCTCGAACTCGTCACCGGAAATTATTTCGATGTCCTCGGCGTCACGCCCGCCATCGGTCGCGTCTTCAGCCCGCAAGACGATAAATCTCCAGGCGGCGATCAGCTCGCCGTCATCACCTACAACTACTGGACGCGTCACTTCGCCGGCGATCCCGGCGTCCTCAACAAAACCATCCTCGTCAACAACGTTCCGATGACCATCGTCGGCGTCTCGCGCAACGGCTTCACCGGGGTGCAAATCGGTCAATCGCCCGATGTTTTTGTCCCGATGTCGATGGCCAAGCAAATGACCTTCGACGACACCGCGCTTGACGGGTGGAAAGACTACTGGATGAAAGTGCTCGGCCGCCGCGCACCCGGTGTGAGCGATGCGCAAGCTCGCCAAGCACTCAACGACGCCTATCATCCGCTGCTGCAAGAAAACCTCACCAAAATCACCGGCTTCAACGAGCAAAAGCGCCAGGCATTCCTCTCCAAGCAAATCGTGATCGACCCGGGCGCCCGCGGACGCACCATCACCCAGCGCGACTCCGGCCCGCAACTCTACGTGCTCTTCGCGATGGTCGCGCTCGTCCTGCTGATTGCGTGCACCAATGTCGCGAATCTACTTCTCGCACGCGGCGCCACTCGCCAGCGTGAATTCGCGATTCGTAGCGCCATGGGCGCATCGCGCGGTCGCCTGGTGCGCCAGCTCGTCATCGAAAGCATGCTCTGCGCAATCGCCGGAGGCGTCATCGGCATCGCTCTCGGCTCTTGGCTGATCTCCGAGCTAGTGCCGATCGTCGTCGCCAACGCACAGATCGATGACCTGAAGGCCCAGCTAAATTCCACCGTGCTTCTGTATGCGATCGGCGCGACGCTGCTCTCCGGAATTTTCTTCGGAGTGCTCCCCGCCTGGCGCGTCACTCGAAATTCCGTCACCGACGTCATCAAGGATCAAGGCTCGACCTCCTCCGCCAGCGTCGCCCACG
>DATAMU010000517.1:0-2144 GCA_036266605.1 Candidatus Acidiferrum sp.
CACCGCGTTGGAGCAGGCAATCGGTGAAGCCTCCGTTGGAGGCGCCGATGTCGAGGCAGATTTGATTCGTGGCGTTGATGGAAAAGTCCTCGAGAGCGCCTTCGAGTTTTTGTCCGGCGCGACTCGCAAATTTCGGGTTGCGACTGGAAACAGAAATCTGGGCCGATTCCGGGATCGCCGTGCCTGGTTTGTCGATGCGAGTACCGTCAACTAAAACTTCACCGGCCAATACGAGCGCTTGCGCTTTGGAAAGGGAATCGGCGAGCTTGCGATCGACGAGGAGTTGATCAAGGCGAATTTTGCGCGGCTTCGGCGGCACGAGCGTGGCTCAGGCGCGACGAAGGACCAGGAATTCCGCAATCGAGCGAAGGCGATCTGCCTTTTCGCCAAAAACGGAAAGTTCATTGATGGCTCGAGTCGCGAGATCGTTGGCGATTTCGTGAGAGCGCTCAAGTCCGTAGACGGCGGGATAGGTAGCTTTTTGTTGAGCGACGTCTTTGCCCGCAGTTTTGCCGAGCGCGGTGGAAGATTCTTCGACGTCGAGGATGTCGTCGGTGACCTGAAACGCCCAGCCGATGTTTTCGCCGAACTTGCGAAGACGCGCGACGTCGGATTTTGACGCGCCGACGCAGAGTGCGCCCGCAGTCACAGAGGCTCGAATCAACGCTGCTGTTTTTGAGCGATGAATGTATTCGAGCATTTTCTTGGCGACGGGTTTGCCTTCGGCTTCAAGATCGGCAACCTGGCCGCCGACCATGCCGTTGATCGTACCGGCGGCGGTGGCAATTTCTGTCAACATGGCCACGCGGCGTTCGGCATCGACGGGCGCTGCACCGACAACTTCGAATGCGAGCGTTAGCAGCGCGTCACCGGCGAGGATCGCGGTGGCTTCGCCGAATTTCTTGTGGCTCGTGGGTTTGCCACGGCGCAGATCGTCGTTGTCGAGCGCGGGAAGATCGTCGTGAATTAGAGAATAGGTGTGGATGAATTCGATCGCGCATGCGGGATGTAGCGCGGGGGTGATGTCGGATTCAAAAATGCGTGCTGTTTCGAGAACGAGAATCGGGCGGATGCGTTTGCCGCCAGCTTGCACGCTGTAACGCATCGCCTCATGGATCGTTGTGGGCTTGGTGGCTTCCGAAGGGAGCAACTTTTCGAGGTGCGCGTCGACAGCGATGCGATCTTCTTCGAAAAAGTCGGGCAACTTCGCGGGAGCGGGAGCCGGAGTTGTTGCAGCTGGGGTTTTAGCGGTGCTCACTGTTCGGACTCACGCTCGGGATCGAACGGCTGAGCGGCCAGCTTGCCGTCGGCCTTCTTCAGCAGAATTTCGACTTTGCCTTCGGCTTCCTCGAGCTGCTTCTGACACTCGCGCGAAAGCTCGACACCTTCTTCGAAGAGTTTCATGGCGTCATCGAGCGAAAGTTGCGGAGACTCGAGTCGACGCACGACTTCTTCCAGTCGTCCGAGCGATTTTTCGAAATCTGGCTTCTTCGCCGGCTCGGGTTTCTTAATCGGTGTTGTATTCAAAGTCGCCTCAGAATTCACAGACTCGCAGAACAGTTCGATGTCTAACGCACCGCTGATGTTACGAGATTAAGGTAGTCCGCCGATATTTGTAAACGTCGCACCGGATGATTTTGGGCAGTGTGCTATTTCTGACAGTGCGCGCAGAAATAGGTGGAGCGATTGCCTTTCGTGGTGCGTTTGATGGGATGGCCGTCTCGTTTGCAGGGTTCGCCTTCGCGTTGGTAGACGCGAAGGATGCCTTCGATACCCTGAAACCACCATTCGGAGTCCGTGAAATCGGGAGCGGGATTGAGGCAAAGCTGAAGGGCGCGGCGAAGTGTCGAAACGATTGCTTTATGTAGGGCGTTCGCTTCGTTTGGTTTGAGCGAATTGGCCAGACGAAACGGATTGATTTTCGCGTGCCAGAGAGCTTCGCAGGAGTAGATATTGCCGATGCCGGCGATGCGCGATTGATCGAGGAGGAATTCTTTCAACGGACGGCGCGACTTCGATGTTAGCCGTGAGAAGGCTTTCGCGGTGAAGTCCGGTGACATCGCGTCGAGGCCGAGTTCGTTGTAGGGCAGGCAGGATTCGAGAGAGGGCCACGCGTGGACGCGGCCGAGATGGCGGCCATCCGC
>DATAMU010000518.1:0-3916 GCA_036266605.1 Candidatus Acidiferrum sp.
ACGCCGCGCAAACAAACTCTGTACCCTTCTCGATATCTACGGCCCGCCCAGTCTTTTCGCACCACTTTCGCCACTCAGCGAATCTCTCTCCTCTGTGCCCTCTGCGACCTCTGTGGTAAACCTCTTCCTTCCCTTTCGACTTTCAACTTCTCCCTCTCACGCCGCCTTCCCAATCCTCGCAATCAAATCCATCTGCTCTACCTTGTTCTCCGCCCCAATCGTAAACGCATCCACCAATCCCATCGACAGCGCATACTTCAGCGCGTCGTCCTGCCGGTTCCGCATATCGCCCTGCCCCAAAATCTTCATCCCGATGATTCCCTTGCCCGCCGCGCGCATCTCGCGAATCACCGCCGCCACCGTTTCCGGATCGGCGTCCATGTGCGATCCGATCGGATTCATCCGCACCAGATCGACCTCCACCCATGGCGATTTCGCCGCCGCTCGCAGAGCCTCGATGCTGTGGCACGAGCATCCATGCGCTCGAATCACGCCTTTCTCCTTCGCTTCCGAAAGCACATCCATCACCCCTCGATATCTCTGCGTCCAGTCCGCATCCGTCAGGCAATGCATCAGTACGATATCCAGATACTCCGTCCCCAACTCTTTCCGAAACCTGTCGAGATCGGCTTTCATCTCGGCCGGATCGCGCGACCACGATTTCGTCAACACAGTCACCTTTTCGCGCGGAACATGCTTCAGCGCGTCCGCGGCGTGCGGGTGGCTGCCGTACGCATCGGCGAGGTCGAAAAATCGCAGTCCATTGTCATATCCGTTCTGCAAAAGCGCCGACAAACCGGCGACACCGAGCTGGTCCGTCTGGCGCGAATGATGCCCGATTCCGTTGGTTCCCGTTCCCATTGCTAGCCTGCTCGTCTTGATTCCCGTCTTCCCTAGCGTCACCATGTCGCTCGCTTCCATCTTCCGATCGAGCTTCGGTAACGCCGCCATCCGTTCCGCAAATCTGCTCGCACCAAATCCTCGCCAATTCGGCTCGCCCGCTGCTCCGGCCCATCCCGATGCGCCGACCGCCGCCGAGCCAACTAACGCCGCTCCCGCTCCGTACGCTCCACGTCGCAAAAACTCCCGTCGCTTCATACGAACCTCCTCACATCCGCGCCGTTTCGCCGGGCATCAACCGATCTTTGGTGATCGACGCTCGGCGATAATCATAGAAATATAGACGCGCGGCCCAGCGTTTTGGAACTCGCTTTCACGCTCGCAGATTTTACAAACCAAGCCTCAAATTCGACCCGCGAAACTTGTGTCAACCGGCCCGAAACCCCTAAAATATCGAAAGCGCCCTTATAGTTCATTGCAGCCATCGCTCGCGCTCTCCCCGGGCTGCAACATTCGTATCATCCAAAACGTATTTCCATCGGAAAGGATCGGCTCTCATAACGTCCTCTATGAACCTTACTGAATTTATCGAAGGTCGCCGCGACGCGAACCTCGAAGAACTCCGCGAATTCCTCCGTATCCCGAGCGTCAGCGCCAAGAGCGAACACAAACCCGATATCGAGCGGGCGGCACAGTGGGTCGCCGATAAACTCGAAATAGCCGGATTTAAAACCGTTCAAATCGTTCCCACCGCTTTGCATCCCCTGGTCTATGCCGAGTCGCTCGAAGCTCCCGGCAAACCGACAGTTCTCTTTTACGGTCACTATGACGTTCAGCCGGCGGAGCCTCTCGACCTCTGGACTTCGCCCGCATTCGAGCCGACCGTGCGCGACGGAAATATCTACGGACGCGGGACTGCCGACGACAAAGGGCAAGTTCACATCCACATCAAAGCGCTCGAGTCACTGCAAAGGGTCAACGGAAAATTTCCGATCAACGTAAAAGTCTTGATCGAAGGCGAAGAAGAAGTCGGCAGCGTCAGCCTCTGGGATTACGTCCAGAAACATAAACAAAAGTTGAAAGCCGATGCGCTCGTCGTTTCCGACACGTCGATGCTCGCCAAAGGCGCTCCATCGATCACATACGGTTTGCGCGGACTGAATTACTATCAGATCGAATTAACCGGTCCTGCGCACGATCTGCATTCGGGTGTTTACGGCGGAGCGGTGCCGAATCCGCTGACAATTCTCACGGAACTCTTCGCGCAACTGCACGACAAGAATTTCCGCGTCGCGGTTCCCGGCTTCTACGACAACGTCGCGAAAGTCGGCGCTGCGGAACGCAAAGCGCTGAATGCTTTGCCGTGGAAGATGAAGGAGTTTGATAAAGCTGTCGGCGCTCCGAGCTATTGCGGCGAGAAGGGATTCACGACAGTCGAGCAGCTTTGGATTCGGCCGACGTTTGAGCTGAATGGGATTTGGGGCGGTTATCAGGGCGAAGGCGCTAAGACGGTAATTCCGTCAAAAGCGTATGCGAAATTCTCGACGCGATTGGTTCCCAATCAAGATCCGCAGAAGATTGCGAAAGCTGTCGAGAAGCAGATTCGCAAGCTGTTGACGAAAACAGTGAAGATGAAGTTTGAAGTGCTAAGCACAGGCAAGCCTTGGGTTGCGCCGTTCAATGCGCCGATCTTCACGAAGGCGCAAGGTGCGCTGGAAAAGGGATTTGGCAAGAAGGCTGTGTTCATTCGCGAAGGCGGATCGATTCCTTTTGTTACGCAGATGTATGACACATTCAAAGTTCCGTGCGTGCTGATCGGATTTGGATTGCCGGATGAGAATGCGCATGCTCCGGATGAGCATCTCTATCTGGAGAATTATTTCAGCGGGATCAAAGCGATTGCGCATTTCTACGCCGCGCTCGGCGAATAGCTCGGTTGTCGATTACTCAAAAATAATCATCGCAGTTAATAAATACTAGCTGACGCCTTGCGCCGCGACGACGATCCTTGCTCGCTAAATCGTAGCGAGATCGTTGCGGCGGCCGGTGGCGTATTGCTGGAGCGCGCTGTTTGCGCTGGTGATGACGGCGAGCGCGTCGGCTACTTTCTGCAAATCGCTTCCACGCAAAACTAAATACATTTCGTCTTCGCCGAGGCCGGTGTAGACGCGGTTGCCCATGCAGCCGAGGCTCATGATCGAGCCGTGAGCCATTGTGGCGGGGAGGGCCATGCAGGTGGGGCGGCCGAGGGCGGGCATGCCGCTGGCGACGCCGGCCCGGCCGGCGGCTTCGTTGAGCAGCATGGCTGCGGACGGTTTGCAGGCGAAGAGGACTACGTCGGGATCGTTGGGCGAATCGCCGAGCGGGGCGTAGAGGATTGCGGCGGGAGTCTTGGGAAGTCGTGGAATCTGCGGGACTTCCTCGGGTTTGACGTAGCCGAGGTCGAACATCATTTTGAGGGTTTGCTCGGTTTCGGCGGCGCGCTCGGGCGACAAGGGGATGTTGTGGGTGTAGGCGCCGACAGCGCAGTTGAAATGGTTTTCGGGGACGGTATAAAACGTCTTCCCGCCTGCCGCGAGGCGCCAGAAGCTGCAACCGGAGGGCTCGGTGCCGGAAAACTGGGTTACGCCGGATGGGGCGGAGTCCAGGAAGGTAACCGCGACAGGGCGGCGGGCGAATTTCACGGCAGTGCCGATTTTCTGTTCGAGTTCGTTCCAGATTGTTGCCGCGGTCATTTGGTCTCCTGTGGTTTGGGAATGGGGAGGATAGCACGGAGGCTGGAGGCGACCGAATGATGGAAAAGGATTAGGCGAGCCGAGGCTGAAGTACGGAAGCAACAAGTAACAACGTAAGGGTCGGACTCCGAGCCGAGTTGGTTAACGTAATGACTCCCCCTCCCCCTGTTTTTGCGCAAGAATATCATTCTAAGGGAGTTAGATCGCGGCATGATGCAAGGATGTGATTCTAAGGGGGTTAGGGAAATTTTGAATCTGGGCGGAGGATTGAGCGTTTGGCAGGGCTGAGTCTGTCGGGCGCTTTGAGTTGCGCTCACTCGGGGATGGTAGCGCGTGTTGAT
>DATAMU010000519.1:0-9633 GCA_036266605.1 Candidatus Acidiferrum sp.
TCGCAGATTTGAAGGGCGACATTGACTCGCTCGGCGAGCTCGCTGGCGGAGTTCAGTGGAGGACGCATGCGGCATCTCCCAACGATTGGGCCCACGCAGCGCGCAGCGGACAGGTCTCGCTCGGCTGCGATGCGATCGGCACGGCGGCTCAACTGGCGAGACGCGTCGCAGACCGCCTCAAACTGCGCCAGGACGTGTTCCTCGCGGAGATTGTCCTCGATCCCGTCTATGCGGCCATTGAAGATCTGAAAGATTCGCGCCGCTACGAGCCGCTGCCGCGATTCCCGGCGGTCGAGCGCGATTTTTCGTTGCTGCTCAGCGACGGCACGAGCTTCGACGCTGTGAAGAAAGCGATCGAGTCGTTGAAAATCGCGGAAGTCGTGACCGTCGATGCCGGTGATCTGTATCGCGGCAAAAATGTTCCGGCGGGGAAGTATTCCCTGATGGTGCGGGTGGTCTTCCAGAACCGCGAAGCGACGCTGACCGACGCGCAAACGAGCGACTTTTCTTCGCGCATCATATCGGCGCTGGAGAAACAAGTCGGCGCCCAACTGCGCGCGAGCTAAGGTAGCGCCGGCTTGTCCTGAGCTTCGAAGGGCATCGTGCCGGCATTTTTTTCTTCTCCGACACAGCTCAAACGATCGGAGTCATCGCTCAGTCCGAGCTTAAGCGCGAAAACCCGCCGGCAAGGTGCCGGCGCTACAAAACCTGCGCTACAATGCCCGAGCGGCGTTTGCCGCGGCGGAGATTTCGATGAGCGGACCAATCAAAGTACTAATTTTCGGACAGAGCTACACGATCCACGGCGATCTCGACCCCGCTTACGTCCAGAAGCTCGCCACATTCGTTGACGACAAGATGCGCGCCATCTCCGACGCAACCGCTACCGTCGATACGCACAAGATCGCCGTCCTCGCCGCGCTTTCGATCGCCGATGAACTCCACAGCGCGCAGCGCGACCTCGGCGAAAACAACGAGTTGATCCGCGAACAGGCCGAGCGCTGCCTCATGCTCGTCGAGCGCGCCCTAAAGCAAACCGCTTAGCTTCTACCCGCGTCCTCTCGCAGCCGCATCTTCAGACCTCTTCCACATTTCCGCCAAGCCGGGAAATTTCGTCTTAATCGCGGCCATGATTTCATCTGCTTGCGCGCCGTCAACGTATGGCAGAACTTGCGGCTCACCAAAAGCTGTCACCGCATAAATCCCTTGCCCGCCGGATTCGTGCTCCTGATACTCCAAGCGATAAATCTTTGCAGTGAGCACTGTCCGTGTGCCTCTTGTACCGCCGCCGAGCCCTCGTTTTACAGCTCCCTCGCTCCGAAGCTCCAGTTTTGTCACCAGCAATCTCGCAGATAAAGACCGAAACAATGCGAACACCGCAGCTGCGACGATGATCGCCAAACCCGTTCGGGCGTAAACCGGCAAGAAACGATCAGGGATCTGCCAAATGACGAAAGCCGCGATCAACGAAGCCAACAGGCGTTCCCAGACTGCGATCTCGCGACGTACATCTACCCGCAGCGCGTCGCCCGAATCTCGAATGTTGTAGTGAACGGCCACTGCGCCTCGCTACTACAGTTACTGACTCCACTTCGTCGGTTTGCGATCCCATCGATGCTTGCGCAGTTCGGTATGCAGCGCCTGTGGTAGCGGGCCTTTATCGCTGGTAGCGATGTTGCTCTCGACGTTCCGAATCTTGCGCATGCCGGGAATGATCGTGCTCACATCGGGGTTGTTGAGGATGAAGCGCATCGCCATCTCCGGCATAGTCATCCCATCTTTCAACAACGGCTTGAGCCTGTCGCCATGCTCGACGCTGCTCTTCAGATTCTCCGGCACGAAATAAGTATTCCGCCAATCGTCCGCCGGCCAAGTGCTGTCGAGCGTCAACGTTCCCGTGAGCGTTCCTTCGTCAAACGGCACACGCGCAATCACCGCAACATCTTTTTCTCGGCAGGCCGGGAAAAGTTCATCCTCGGGATTCTGGTCGAAGATGTTGTAGATCACCTGCACCGCGTCGAACAGACCCGCGCGCACCGCTTTCACGCCATTCCACGGCTCCCAGCGATTGATGCTGATCCCGACGGCGCGAACTTTCCCGTTCGCCACAACTTTTTGCAGCACGCGCGCCAGGCGATCGTCCTCGAGCCACGAATCTTCCCATGTGTGCAGCTGGATCAGGTCGAGCGTCGGCACGCCGATATTCGCGAGGCTCTTGTCGATATACTCTT
This sequence comes from Candidatus Acidiferrum sp., assembly GCA_036266605.1. Classification (GTDB taxonomy): domain Bacteria; phylum Acidobacteriota; class Terriglobia; order Acidiferrales; family UBA7541; genus Acidiferrum. The sequence continues at coordinate 2,232 of DATAMU010000519.1, forward strand.
CGATGTATTCCGGCGGATAGCAATCATCAAGCGTATATTCCCGCTTGCTCGGCCACTCGCGATTCTTCGGCGGCACTTTGGTTGCGATGTAAAGCGTCTTCCCGCGATTCGCACGCAAAATCTTCCCGAGCAGCGTTTCGCTGTGCCCCTCACCGTACGCCCACGCCGTGTCAAAAAAATTGCACCCAAGATCAATCGAGCGCTGCAACGAATCGAGCGACTGCTGATCGTCCGAGCCGCTCCACTCACCCATGCCCCACATTCCGTATCCGACTTCGCTGACGTTCCAACCCGTGCGACCAAAACGGCGATATTTCATGAAGTCCTCTCGAATGAAGAGTGGACATTATAGGCGAGTTGACAGTCGACAGTTAAAAGTTGAAAGCGAATCGCTCGGTCGCACCGGCATCTCGCCGCCGCTTTTCGCGAGCTTCATCAGCATTCGCAGATGCGGCGAGCCGTCATAGTGCATAACCAGGCGAACCGATCGTTTCCGTAGACCTTGATGGAAAAAAACAGCCGGCAAGATGCCGGCGCTACCGTTCGCCGCATTTCGCGCAGGCGAGTTCGGTACCGATGCGCGACGCGCGTCCTTCCGGCGTCGTCACCCATGGACGGCTCTGCCACGGCGGATCGTGACGCACGTGCTGCGTATGGCCGCATGCGAGGTCGGCGACCCAATCGCCGCCGTCGTCCTGGTGAAATCCGACGATCTTGCGATTCGGCCGTGCTGACGCCTTCGCGGAAGCGGGTTCACGCAATTTTGATGGGGGTTTCGGTTCCATTCTTTGATAAGGTTTACTAAAGTATTTTACGCGAAAACCCCAGCGCGGCACCTCCTGGATCGGGCTGGGCGTAAGACGAATTTCAATTTTGCAACTAGAGCGGATCGGCACTCAAAACCCCGCTTGGAGGATCACCGTGAACGTCCCCAAAAATCTAATTCTTGCCTGCGGCCTCGCCGTGGCAATGGTTTCCGCCGCAACCGTTGCGCCGCGATTGCTGGCTCTGCCGGCATCCCCGACGCCGCAGACGGCGACGACCGCTCGCTCGCTGAAGGCGCTCGATTACCGGCGCGCCGGATCGTCGGTGAACATTTATTTCGTTCCAACCGACCAAGCCTCGGGCGCGTCGGGCACCGCGAAAGTGCAGAGCAAAGCGAATCGCATCCAGATCGATGCGAAATTCACCGGTCTGCCGGATTCTTCCAAGTTTGGGCTCGAGTATCTGACCTATGTTTTGTGGGCGATTTCGCCGCAGGGCCGCGCCGTAAATCTCGGCGAAGTCATCAGCAAAAACGGCAACGCGCAGCTCAAGGCCAGCGTGGACATGCAGACCTTCGGCATGATCGTTACCGCCGAACCCTATTACGCGGTGACGCAACCGGGCGATGAAGTCGTGCTCGACAACGCGGTGCCCGAGAAAATGCTCAGCCGCGTCGAAAATGTTTCCACCAGCTATAACTTGATCAGCAAAGGCAGCTACTCGCAGTCCAACACGCCGATCGAGAACGCAATCTTCGGCGTCGATCGCAAAGCACCCTCGGATCTTTTCCAGGCGCGCAACGCGGTACGCATCGCGCGCAACGCTCACGCCGACACCTACGCCACGGCGAGCTTCAAGAAGGCGGCGGATCAGTTGCAGCAGGCCGAAACGGCTTATCAAAACCGCAAGAGCTCCAAGATTGTGATCGCGGCGGCGCGCAACGCCATCGAGACTGCCGAGGAGTCACGCGTGATCGCGGTGCAGAAAAAAGCGGAAGAGGACGCGCAGCTCAAGGCGGAAGCCGAGCGCCAAGCGGCTGCGGCACGCGAAGCGAAAGCTCAAGCCGATGCGGCAGCTCAAGCCGCCGCACGTGCGCAGGCCGATGCGGAACGACAAGCGGCCGACCAAGCTCGCTCGGAAGCGGAAAAAGCAAAGGCTCAAGCTGACGCTGCGGCCGCCGCAGCATTAGCGCAGCAAAAGGAAGCCGAAGCAGCACGCGCCGCAGCTCTCGCTCAGCAGCAGCAGGCGGAAGCGGCAGCCGCGGCAGCGAACCAGGCGGCAGCGCAAGCCGAAAAAGAACGAGCGGACATGCGCGCGCAGCTCCTCGCGCAGCTCAACGCCGTGTTGCAGACGCAAGACACCGCACGCGGCTTGATCGTGAATATGTCCGACGTTTTGTTCGACACCGGCAAATACACGCTGAAGCAGCCGACACAAGTGAAGCTGGCAAAAATCTCCGGGATCCTGCTCTCGCATCCTGGATTGACGGTGCAGATCGAAGGCCACACCGACAGCGTCGGCAGCGATGAGATGAACCAGCGACTCTCGGAACAGCGCGCCGATGCGGTGCGTGATTTCCTCGCGTCGCAAGGCGTGCCCGCAAGCTCGATGACCGCGAAGGGCTTTGGCAAGACCCAACCAATCGCAAGCAACGACACACCGGAAGGCCGGCAGAAAAATCGCCGCGTCGAACTCGTCGTCAACGGCGCCGCGATCGGCAACGCGGCACCCGGCGCGCCGGCTCAAGCGCAACCTCAATGAAGTTTTAGCCATCATCGGCTATCTCTTCGACTGGGTCGGAATTCGAGGCGCGAAGCGATTAATGATCGCAGCGCCTCGAACGATTTTGGGGCAGCAAAATCGCTGCATCCATTAGATTGTTCTTCGGACTCAGCAACCAATCCCAACCGCCATCCGTCTAAAGTTGTTGGAAAGGGTGTCTCCGGAGTTCGATTGTAGATGCGGCGTTTTTCTCCATCACGAATCGTCGGGACGCAGTTGGCGCGCCAAGTTCTCGCAGTTTTTGGTTGCGTCGTGCTGCTCTACGTCGTGTCCGGCCTCGCATTTTTGCACCATCACACCCAAGGCCCCGAGACGACTTGCCACGTCTGCCAGGTGCTCCACGCTCCCGCTCTCGCTTATTCGCCGGGTGATTTGATCCCGGCGGCGCATCAGATTGCGCGCCACAGCTCGACACTCGAGCTTTTCAATGCAGAGAATTTCGTCGCATCCCATCGCACTCCTCGTGCCCCTCCTGTCGCGTAATCCATTCTCCTGAATCGTTAACGAAGTTCGCGCCGATTGCGCTCCAGCTGCATTCGTATCGCATCGCATTCGAGCATTTCGGCGCCACCGCTGATGTTCCAGCGGCCCTATCCACACATCCGCACAGTCGCCACGCGACATTCGTCCCTCTCGATGGGACAGGAGAAAAAATGGCACGGAATTTCTGCAGCTATCTGCACTCGCATTCGGGCAAATCCGTTTGGACAAGGATTACAATTTTTGCACTCGGGCTCTTGTTCTTCGCGGCATCAGGCTTCGCGCAAGGAAATTCAGGATCGATCGAAGGCGTCGTGAAAGATCCATCCGGCTCATCGATCGCCGGTGCTACCGTCGAAGTCACTTATGCCGTCAGCGGCTTCCACCGCGAAACCACCACCGGCACCGACGGCGCCTTCCGCTTCGTCAACACCCCATTCAATCCGTACCACATGGTTGTGACCGCAACGGGCTTCAACTCATTCACGCAAGATGTCGAAGTCCGCTCGAGCGTCCCGACAAACGTGCAAGTCGCTCTGACGATCGGCACCGCAAATACCAGCGTCACCGTCGAAGCCTACGGCGGTGACCTCGTCGAAAATGAATCGACGTTTCACACCGACGTTGATCAGGGAATCATGAATCGCCTGCCGCTCGAAAGCGCATCCTCGTCGGTGACCTCGCTCGTCACGCTCGTCTCTCCCGGCGTCGCCGCCGACTCGAACGGCAACATGCACGGCCTGGGCGATCACGCGCAGAATTCGTTCTCCGTCGATGGCCAGCCGATCACCGATCAGACCAGCAAAGTTTTCTCGAATCAGATTCCGTCTGAGTCGATTCAATCGCTCGAAGTGATTTCCGGCGCCCCGCCTGCGGAATTCGGCGACAAGACGAGCTTGGTCATCAAAGTAACCACGAAATCCGGCCTCGGCGTCAACAAGCCAACCGGCAGCATCTCAACGTCATACGGCAGCTTCGGATCGTCGAACGTCGCCTTCGATCTCGCCTACGGCAATGCCAAGTGGGGCAATTTCATTTCCGCGAGCGGACTCAACAGCGGCCGCTTCCTCGATCCACCCGAATTTCAGCCGATTCACGACAAGGGCAACGAAGAAAATATCTTCGACCGCATCGATTACCAGTTCTCGCAGAACGACACGATCCACGGAAACTTTCAGTACACGCGTTCGTGGTTCCAGACGCCGAACACGTTCGACAATCTCAACGTCGTCGGTCCCGACGGCACAAATCTCGGCCAAACCGATCAGCGCTCCAAAATCGGCACCTTCAACATCGCGCCGACCTGGACGCACCTCATGGGCTCAAACGCCGTCTTCACGCTCGGCGCTTACGTCCGCCGGGATCAATACAACTACTACCCCAGCAACGATCCCTTCGCCGATCTCGGCCCCATCAATTCCGAAACGATTTCGCAGAGCCGCAGCCTTACCAACTCCGGCGTGCGTTCCGACTATTCGTGGGTCAAGGGCATTCACAACGTAAAAGCCGGCATCACCTATCAACAAACGTTTCTAAATGAAAACGACTCATTCGGCATCATCGATCCAGCGGTTCTTCCGTCAACGCTCGACGCCGCCGGAAATCCGTGCTTCAACACGATCACCGGCACCGCCGCTCCGGGAACACCCTGCGCGACGTTGCTTCCGATCGATCTGACGCGCAGCGGCAGCCTCTTTAATTTCCGCGGCAGCACCGACGTAAAGGAATTGTCGATGTACGTGCAGGACACGATCACCAAAGGCGCGTGGTCGTTTAATCTCGGCGTACGCGGCGACCTCTACAACGGTCTCTCGACTGCGCGTGAAGCCGAACCGCGCGTCGGCATCGCCTACAACATCAAACCGACGAACACCGGGCTCCGCGTTTCGTACGCGCGCACACTCGAAACTCCCTTCAACGAAAATCTCATCATCGCCACGACCGGATGCAACGTCCCGGTCATCGCCGCGCTGATTCCGTGCGTGCCCGCGAATTCGCCCGCCGGCTATCGCAATGAATTCCACGCCGGCTTGCAGCAAGCCTTCGGCAAACATCTCGTCATCGACGGCGAATACATCTGGAAGTACACGCACAACGCCTATGACTTCAGCGTGCTCGGCAATACGCCGATCACATTTCCGATCGATTGGCACAACTCCAAAATTCCCGGCTTCCTGCTGCGTGCCAGCGTGCCCAACTGGCACGGCTTCAGCGCGCTCGTCGTGATGTCGAGCGTCGCCGCGCGCTATTTCCCGCCGCAGGTTGGCGGACTCGGTGTGACCGTCGGGCAAAGTGGCGGCGTCTTTCGCATCGACCACGACGAAAAATTCAACCAGACCTCGCACCTGCAATATCAGCCCCTCAAGCGCGGCCCGTGGATCGGCTTCAACTGGCGCTACGACAGCGGCCTCGTCGCCGGTGCCGTGACCGACTACGCGACGGCTCTAACATTCGACGCCGACCAGCAAGCCGCGATCGGCCTCTTCTGCGGCTCGACGTTCGCCACGCCGACCAACCCGATCCTCAACTGCCCAGCCGGCACAAACCGCGGCGCAACACGCGTTTCAATCCCCGCCGACGGCACCGAAAACGACGACAAGAATCCGCCGCGCATCTCACCGCGCAACCTCTTCGACCTCGCCGTCGGCCACGACAACCTCTTCCACGGCGACCGCTACAAGTGGAGCCTCCGCTTCACCGTCGTCAACCTGACCAACAATGAATCCCTGTACAACTTCCTCTCCACCTTCAGCGGCACGCACTTCGTCAGCCCGCGCGCCGAAACCGTCGAGCTCGGCTTCCACTTCTAAACCAGGAATCTTTGCTGTCAGGGAACGCGCGAGGACGAATTCCTACTCTCGTCCTCGCGCTTTTGTTTTCTGCCCATCGGAAAGCCCTTGACGCCTCGATTCACGGCGCGCTGTTGCTCAATGTGTATATTGCCGTTGACTTGAATCGAATCACACAGCTATAACCCTCTGCTAACTCGAGCGAGCCGTATGGCAACTTTTTCGGAAGTCGTTCCTACCGAGCGAAGATTCATGCTCGGCCGAGCGCAGGCCAAAGCGCTGCGCGGCGAGCAGGCCGTTCGCGCCGCCGACGCCGCCGACCAGAAGCCTTTGGTCGGTCTCGCCTTTTCCGGCGGCGGCATTCGCAGCGCAACGTTCAATCTCGGCGTCCTACAGCAACTCGCAGCGGCCAATTTACTCGATAAGATCGACTACCTCTCTACCGTTTCGGGCGGAGGATACATCGGAAGCTGGCTGGTCAGCTGGATTTCGCGAGAGGCCGGCGGCGTCAAGGAAGTCCAAAAGCGCCTCGGTCACTATTCCGAGAGCCGCACGCCCACCGATCCAATCGCCGAGCCGGAGCAAATCAGTTTCTTGCGTGATTACAGCAACTACCTCACGCCGCGTTTGGGTTTGTTCGGTGCGGACACGTGGACTGCGATCGCCACGTATCTCCGCAATGTACTGCTCAACCAAATCATCCTGATCGCATTTCTAGGCGCAGTCGTCTTTCTGCCGTGGTGCATCCTTCGCAGCGCTCATTGGATATCGCGCCATGTTCACCTCAGCGGCGTTTACGAGCCCAGCGAAACCGCGGTCGCTCTCGCGTTCGTTTGCCTCTTGTTCGGAACGTGTTGGGCCTCGGTTCAGACCGCTCGCTGTTCCTTCACAAAAAATGCGGCCCCGCGAACAGCCCAGCAGATCTTCGTGATCGCCTTGGCCGTGATCCCCGTTTTCGCCAGTGCTGCGTTCACGTTGATCGCACTGTGGCTCGCACCCGGCGCCGAGATCGCGAATTGGCCGCTGAAAACCTGGGCGCTCATTGGCGCGAGTGCGTACGGGATGTCCCACGTCGCTGGCGTGTTTTGCCGCTTCCTGGCCGTGCGCAACGCGGGCGAGCACGCCGCGAAATTGACGCTGCATCAATGGTTTTTCGTTCCGTTCACGGCGTTTCTCGCCGGGTCCGTAGGCGGATCCCTCGTATATTTTGTCTACAACGCGCTGATTCAACCGTGGAAGAGCTGGGGACACGGTTTCGCTCACGCTCTCGCTTGGGGTCCAGGTCTTTTTGTAGTCGCCTTTCTGATTGCAGGCACATTGCACATCGGCTTTCTAAAAATCCTGATTCAAAACGAAGAGCAGGAATGGTGGGGTCGCATGGCCGGGCTCCTCATGATCATCACCATTGGATGGACATGTTTATTCGCACTGACATTTTTTGTGCCGTGGCTATTGATTGTCTATGGCGATTGGTTCAAGACGAAAGTGGTCTTGGCCGCCACGTGGGGCGCCACAACGCTGTTCGGAGTGCTGTGCGGAAGAAGCTCGAGCACATCGGGAAAGACGAGCGACGGAATCACGCCGAA
>DATAMU010000520.1:0-2667 GCA_036266605.1 Candidatus Acidiferrum sp.
CGACAGCCCTTCGGTTGGCATCCATCTCGACGTCGGAAATATCCACGACACCGGTTTCGCCGAACAATGGATCGAGATGCACGGGCCGAGGATCACGCGAATTCATTTGAAAGATGTGATGAAAAAGCGCGGCCGCTGCGGCGACGCGACAGTGTACACGAGTCTCTATATCGGCGATAACAACTGGCCCGCCATCCGCGCCGCGATCAAAAAGGTTAACTACGATGGCTGGCTGATCGCTGAGATGGAAGCGCGATACAGATATGCACAGGATCAGCAATTTTATGACACGGCCGCCGACATCGATCGCCTCATCGCGGGCACTTTATGATGACGCGAATTGATCTCAGTCCGAGGGCTCCGCGATGAAAGTATCGCGTCGCGAATTCGTAAGCGTCGCGAGCGGTGCGGCCGCTGCGAGTTTGTGCGCGATTCCCTCTTTCGCATTCGCCAATAGCGTTTCTTCCGCGAAGTGCGAATCACGCCGCACATTGCTGAATCTCGAATCAGATTGCGTCCTGCCTGAATCTCTCGATGGAATGCGCACCGCGCTCGGCGATTCGCATCGTTGCATTGCGGTAAGCGACCTCCTATCGAGCGATCTTTGCGGCGTGTTGATTGTCGCGGCCGCCGGATCGGCTAGGCCCGAGACCTTCAGCGTTGTGGCTGAACTGCTCGCGCGAGGCGCAACTGTTTTGTGGGAGTCTGGTGCTGCGTACCTTAGCGACGCCGATTTTGCGCAACAGCAAGCGTTGACGCAGGAACATTTTGGAGTTTCGATCGGAGAGCCCGTCGAGATTTGGCAGCAGGAGCAGTCGCGAAAGTCCAAAACCGGCCCAACGACTCAACGCTCCCGTACCACGCGCGCGATCGGTCACGAACAAATTCCCTACATTTCGTACCACTGGCCGCAGGAAGCGCATGTGCGCGACTTCAGCCGGGTTCTGCCGGTATCTGCCGTGAGCGGAAACGCGATCGCGCATTGGAAAAACACACTCGTAGCGTTGAGCAAAAACGTCGGAGCAGGCACATTAATTTTTCTCGGATCGCCTCTCGGCCCCTCGCTTCACACCGGCGACCACGAAGCTCACCGGCTGTTTCAGTCAATCGTCGCCTAGCTCACCCTTTGAGCCCGGCTTCCCTCATACTTTTGAACCTCATATCGGTGCTATACTGCTCTAGCTAAACGAGATAAGTCGTCTTTCGCCTGAGGGAAAATGCCACAATCCGCGACGTTCCAGGTCACTTTTCTGGCCATTTTGCGCCAACGTGTGCGCGGTTGGCGGTTCGCGACGACGCTCTCTTTGCTCGTTCTTTCATTCGCGATTTCGGCGTTCGCTACGCCGGCAGGTGCGCAAACTTCGACCACCGCAGCGCAGGCGGGGCTTGAGCCGATTCGCAAGTACATCGCGGACGGGTGGGACACGTTGACGCGTTCGCTCGACGAGTGCAAATCGATCGTCGATACGAAAGTGACGACGACTTCCGTGCTCTACATGCCCAACGATTTTGAAGTGCCGCCCCCGGTGCAAAAGCTTCAGGCGGAATGCAAAGTCGAAGCCAAGCATTTGCCGATCGTAATTCACAATCTCGGCGAAATCGATCCGGATAAGATCGATCCCGCCGGACTTTTGTATCTGCCGCACAAATACGTCGTGCCCGGCGGGCGCTTTAACGAAATGTACGGCTGGGACAGCTACTTCATCATCCGCGGATTGCTGCAAGACAAGCGCATCGAACTGGCGCAAGGGATGGTGGAGAATTTTTTCTTTGAGATCGAGCACTACGGCGCGATCTTGAACGCGAACCGCACCTATTACCTGACGCGTTCGCAGCCGCCGTTCTTGACGTCGATGATTCTGGATGTGTACGACGCGAAGAAGGAAGCGGGGAAAGAAGATCGTGCGTGGCTCGAAACGGCGTACGGCTACGCGGTACGCGATCACGATTTATGGACGCGCGAGCCACATCTTGCCGGATCGACCGGACTGTCGCGCTATTTCGATTTCGGCAGTGGCCCGGCGCCGGAAAGTTTGAAAGATGAAACCGGGCATCTCGCGCAAGTTGCCGCGTACTTCTTGTCACACCCGGAATTTGGCCGCGAGTATCTCATTCCCCAAAAATCTCGAGGCGAGGCGAAGGATTATGTCGGCCCGCTTTTTGCGATGCAGGTCTGCGAGAGCACGGCGTCGACCATGGCGAAATCGGATTGCGCTTCGGCGGGCAGCGTTTCGCTCAGTGCGGACTATTACAAGGGCGATCGCTCGATGCGCGAGTCTGGCTACGACATCGCATTTCGATTCGGTCCGTACGGCGTCGCGACACATCACTATGCCCCGGTTTGCCTGAACAGCTTGCTGTACAAGTCAGAAGAAGATTTGGCGCGCATGGCCGACATGCTGGGAAAGAAAAAAGAGTCGGCAGAGTGGCATGAGCGTGCGAAGAAACGAAAAGACGCGATCAATAAATATCTATGGAACGGACAGCGCGGGATGTTTTTCGATTACGACTTCACGACACAGAAGCAATCGACATACGAATATGTCACGACGTTTTTGCCATTGTGGACGGGCCTCGCAACGAAAGACCAAGCCGCCGCTGTCGTGAAGAACGTCGGCATCTTCGAGCGCCCGGGCGGATTGATGATGAGCCCGCACGAAACCGGTG
>DATAMU010000521.1:0-2160 GCA_036266605.1 Candidatus Acidiferrum sp.
CACGAGCTTTCTCACACTCGACAAGCTGAACAAGCTTCGTTACGGCTCGGACATCGTAAATGTTGTCGCCGATGCGCGTCTCGAGCACGGCCCCGGCCTCGGCAGCTTCGCCTACGACGACGAAGGTGTGCCGGCTCAGTGCACCGACATCATCAAGGGCGGCGAATTCCGCGGCTATCTTTCGAATCGCGAGAGTGCGCATTTGATCGGACTGAAGCGCTCTTCCGGCACCATGCGCACCGAGAGCTGGAATCGCCTCCCGATCATTCGCATGACCAATATCAGCCTGCTCCCCAGCCCGGGCGCTTTGAAACTCGACGACCTGATCGCCGACACCGACGACGCGATCTTGATGGAAACAAATCGCTCCTGGTCGATCGACGACCGACGCTATCAATTCCAGTTTTCGACCGAGATCGGCTGGGAGATCAAAGGCGGCAAGAAGGGCCGCATGATTAAAAATCCAAGCTACAGCGGCATCACCACCGAGTTCTGGAATTCTTGCGATGCGATTTGCGGCGCGGACGAATGGGTTTTGTGGGGCACGCCCAACTGTGGCAAAGGCCAGCCGATGCAAACGATGGGCACCGGCCACGGCGCATCGCCATCGCGCTTTCGAAATGTCCGCATCGGAACGGCGTTCGCAAAGTCATGAGCCCATCACGGGAAGTGATCAAGCGCGGACGAAGTGCGTCGGTCGCGGCGACCCGCAGCAGCGGATTGCTCGCGGAACGTGAACTGAAAGCAATCATCGACGACGTTTTGCGTCTCGCGAAATCGACGGAGGCCGATGAGACCGAAGTTCACGTCGAAGAGGTCGATGACTCGCTGACGCGCTTTGCGAACAACGCCATTCACCAAAATGTCGCCGAACGCGGGCTGACCGTTTCGATTCGAACGGTCGTCGATGGCCGTACCGCGCGTGCGACGACGAATCGCATCGACGAAGATTCTCTGCGCGCCGCAATTGAGTCATCGCTTTCACTCGCGCACAGCCAGCCGAAAGATCCGCATCTACTGCCGATGCCGGGCAAGCAGAAGTATCGCGAGGTAAATCGCTTTGCCGCGCCGACCGCCGCGCTCACGCCTGAAGATCGTGCCCGTGCCGTGAAACGCGCCTGCGATCTCGCCATCAAAAACAAGCAAGTCGCCGCCGGAATCTTCGCGAGCGGAATGTCGCAGTCCGCGATGGGCAATTCACGCGGACTCTTCGCCGCCTATCGCGAAACGCACGCCGAATTTTCGATCACGATGCAGGAATCGCCGGCCGCGAGCTGGGCGAAGGCGAATGCCTGCAATGTGCGCGACTTCGATCCGCAGAAACTTGCTTCAATCGCGAGTGATAAGGCTCATTGCGCGTTGAATGCGCAGGAGCTGGCGCCCGGCAAGTACACGGTAATTCTCGAGCCGTCGGCGGTTCTCGATGTCGTTGGGTTTCTCTTTTACGATTTTTCGGCGACTGCTCTCGCTGACAAGCGATCTTGCCTCAACGACCGCATGGGCGAGCCAATCTTCGGTAAGAACATCAGCGTCACCGACGACGCGTACCATCCACTACAGCTTGGGTCGCCATTCGACGGCGAAGGGATGCCGCGCGAGAAAGTGGCGCTTGTGCAGAATGGCGTGCCCAAGAATCTCGTCTATTCGCGGGCGACGGCGAAAGCTGCCAAGAAGAAGCCGACCGGGCACGGGTTCATGCTGCCCAATGAATACGGCGAAGCTCCAATGAACCTCGTTTTTGCGGGCGGCAACGACTCCATCGAGAAGATGATCGCCTCAACCGACCGCGGTCTGCTTGTGACGCGATTGTGGTACATCCGCGAGGTCGATCCCTACGAAAAGATTATGACGGGGATGACGCGCGATGGGTTGTTCCTGGTCGAAAACGGTAAAGTCACGTCAGCAGTCAAGAATTTCCGCTTCAACCAGTCACTGCTCGACATGCTGAAGAACGTCGAGATGATGGGCCCGGCGGTCCGGGCGACCGGGGAAGAGGCGTTTGAGATGGTGGTCCCGGCGATGAAGGTGCGGGAGTTTAACTTTTCCGAGGTTACGAAGTTCTAGGATCGTTCAGCGGCGTTAGATCGGAAAACTGCCGGCAAGATGCCGGCGCTACGACCCCCAGAATAATTTAATCTGGCTGTAAACTGCCGCTGTCGG
>DATAMU010000522.1:0-5723 GCA_036266605.1 Candidatus Acidiferrum sp.
CGACGCCGAGAAACTTGTCCATGCGATCGAGAAATCCGGCCGGATCCTGCTTCCACGCCAAGTTGTGCAGAAACACGCGCATCGTGTTCATGCCGATGTTTTGCGCCCAGCCCAGTTCACGATCGATCGTCGTCAAGTCGAACGTGTCGGCCTGCCACATTTCCAATTCGTTGATCGCGGTTGATGGGATGAAGTTGCTACCGACAAGCCATGGCTGCGACGCGTACCAATCGTTGGCCCGCTTCTGGGACCAACGGTCCTTTGCACCATATTCCGGCGCCGCGGACTCCGCCGAAGTGGCGAACGGCACAGCCGCCAGGAAAAGAAAAATCAGACCCGCGGCAAGCGATCGAAATCGCATTCCAGAGCTCCTTGGTTATGCCCGGCGAAGGCCAGCGCGGCCTCGAGCTGAGCGTTGCGTCACACAAGTTTCAGTTGAAGCAACGTAACAGAGGCGGCGGGAAAAGTGAATTTCACAGTGCGGCCCGAGGGCGACCACGATTCGGTCCGCGTTTTCACAGCGTCCGGTTGATCGAAGGTGTTGTGCGCATGAATATCCTGGTTCGTGAGAATCGTCGCTTGACCCGACGTGGCTTCGGCGCCGAGAAGATGAATCTCGGCCTCGCGCGGCTGCGACACATCGGGATTCACGACGCTGATCGTCAGATTCTTGTCGTGCAGCGATGCGGAACCCTTCAATCCCCAGAACGACGCCTGTTGCCCATCGCGATCGTACGAAATTGTTGGGCTGAGGAACTCGGCGCGAACCGCCTGCGCGCCCTGATGCGCCGCGTACATCTGAAAAACGTGATAAACCGGCGTTTTTACGAATTTCTCGCCATCGGCGTGGAACAAGCAGTTGAGATTATTGATGAGCTGCGCGCAGCAGGCCATCGCGACCTTGTCGGGGTTGCGGTTAAAAATGTCGAGCGTGAGCCCGCTCATCACCGCATCGCGCAGGGTGATTTCCTGCCCGAGGATGTGGGTCGGCGCGAATTCCGTGCCTGGCTTGTACCACGGCCCCCACTCATCCACCACCAGCTTGATCCGTTTCTTTGGATCGAACTCGTTCATCACGGCCCAGTGACCGTGAATCATCGACTCCAGCTTGTCGCCTTCGCGCATGAGCTCGTACCAATCGACGGGCTCGAACTTCAGGGCGTCGCCCTTGCCGGCGTCCCAGTTCGTCGTGCGGCCGCGGCTCAAATTCCACGAGTAGTAGTGATGCGACAGGCCCCAGATCGAGTTGAGCGCGTTAGGCCCCTTCTGCAACATGCCCTCGAAGAAGCCGCGCGTCCATTTGTACTCGGCATCGTTCGGGCCGGAAGCGACGAAGCTCAACTCGCTGCCATACTGCGGAACCCACGCCGCAAACTTGCGATACTCGGTCGCGTACTCGCCCGGAGTCATATCGCCACCGCACCCCCACGATTCGTTGCCGATGCCCCAGTAGCGAACGTTGAAGGGGTCTTTAGCTCCGCCCGCGGCGCGCAGGTCGGCGAGTGTGGTGCTCCCCGCCGGCGAATTGCAGTATTCGACCCAGCGATAGAAATCGGTGGCTGGCAAACTTCGAAGATTGGCCGCGAAATATGGCTGGCTGCCGGCGAGCCTGCAGAATTCGACGAATTCATTGGTGCCAAATTCGTTGGGATCGTACTTCTGTGGAATGTTGCCCTTGTCGCGGACAAGCGGGTCTCCGGACCAAAAGTTGGTGCGGCGAGGCCGCTTCGCCATCGGCCCGACGCCGTCTTTCCAGTCATAGCTGTCCGCAAAACACCCGCCCGGCCACCGAATCACGGGCGACTTGATCTTCTGAAGAGCGTCGGTCAGCGCCTTCCGAATTCCGTGGGTATTCGGAATCTTCGAGTCCGGCCCCACCCAGATCCCGTCGTAAACCACGCCGCCCAGATTCTCGGTGAAGTGACCGTAAATTCCCGGGGCAATCACGCCCATAGGCTCGTCGAGTACGACATCAATCCGGGCGTCGAACCCAGACGCGGCCCGAAGGCCTACGGAGGGCAGCAGGGCAGCGCCAGCCAGGGCCAAGGACGAATTTTTGAGGAATTCGCGGCGATGCAAGGTCATAAGTTTTTGCTCCGTCGGGGTTAAAGTAAACGTTTTCTGAGGCTCTTGCGGCGGAGTTTAGCGCGAACTGGCTGCATGTTCAAGAAGTTACAGAGGATCGCCCGGGAGTCGAGTCGCTACTCGCAGACTTCTCACCGGTACGGTCCGGTAGGAGTATTAGTACCCAAGCCCCACTTAAATTGAACCTCGACACAAACTTAACCTCCGAGTAACGTGCTGCACGCTGTAGAAGTCCAGTTCGGAGGGACCCAGCTTGTCTACCAAAGTAACATCCGTCCTGCGTTACCTGTGTATGGCGCTTATCGCAATGGCCGTGCTTGTCCCCGCGTCCAAGGCAGACAGCGTGAACTACACATTTAGCAGCTCGATCGGATCGTTCGAGTACACGTCGAATTCGGGCTTCATTGCACCGAATGAGACGCTGCTGCTCAGCAAGAATGATCTGACCAGCTGCACCGGCTGTGCTCAGTACAGCCTGCTGCCGTCCGCGGCGCTATCGGCGAGTTTCCTCGGCGATATCGTGGCGTTCAGCGGCACGTCGGGCACGGCCCTGTATGTGTTCCAGATCGGCGCCTTCGAAGCCATTGGGACTTACCAAAGTCTCATCGGTATTCCGTCTGGTGTTGGTGGGGGCACGCTGTCGGTACAAGCACCGGAACCCGGCACCATCGGGTTGCTGGCTTGTGGTCTTCTGTTGATGGCGGGATTCGCCTCACGGAAGCGACTAGGCGCGATCGTTTCAGCTCGCGCGTAGTACCGCAAAAACGAATCGGTGAGGAGCGTGGCATGCGAAAGCAGGCCACGCTTTTTGCGTTTTTGGGCGGTCGTTGAGCGGAACTGCTTCGGCGCGCCTGATGAGGCGCGTTCGAACTACGAAGCAGCGATGACGGTCTGGTTTTGTTCTCCCAAACCCTGAACACTGAGCTGAATTTTGTCTCCGGGCTGAAGAAACTTCGGCGGCTTCTGCCCCATGCCGACGCCTGGAGGCGTTCCCGTGGAGATGATGTCGCCGGGCTGGAGTGACATGAACTTGGTGAGATAGCTGACGATGTGAGCGACGCCGAAAACCATCGTCTTTGTGGTTCCATTTTGGAACTGATGTCCATTGACTTTGAGCCACATGCTCAAATTTTGCGGGTCCGGAACTTCGTCTTTCGTAACCAACCAGGGACCGATCGGTCCAAATGTATCGGCGCTCTTCCCTTTCACCCACTGGCCGGTGCCTTCGAGTTGAAAGGTGCGCTCCGACAGATCGTTCACAACGCAGTAGCCGGCGACGTAATTCAGGGCATTCGCTTCCGAGACGTATTTCGCTTCGGTGCCGATCACCACGCCCAATTCGACTTCCCAATCGGTCTTCACGGAATTGTGCGGGATGATGACGTTGTCATCTGGGCCGCAGACTGCGGACGTGGCTTTCATGAAGACGACCGGCTCGGTCGGAACTTTCATGCCGGATTCGGCGGCGTGGTCAGAGTAGTTGAGGCCGATGCAGATAAATTTGCCGACGCGGCCGACACACGGTCCGATGCGAGGCGTGCCGGAGATGAGCGGGAGTGAAGACGGATCGAGCGCGGCGATGCGCTTCAGCGAATCGGGAGTGAGAGCTTCGCCGGCGAGATCGGGGACGATGATGGAAAGATCGCGGATCTGGTTGGATTTATCGAGCAGGCCAGGTTTTTCTTTGCCGGGTTGACCGTAGCGCAGCAGTTTCATTTTTGCTCCGAGATTACTTCAGGGGCTGAAGCCCCTCTGAGTGTCACTACTATGTCGGAGCTAAAGCTCCGACCCACAAAACAAGAACCGACCAAAGGCGCAG
The DNA here is from genome assembly GCA_036266605.1 of Candidatus Acidiferrum sp. Taxonomy (GTDB): domain Bacteria; phylum Acidobacteriota; class Terriglobia; order Acidiferrales; family UBA7541; genus Acidiferrum. The sequence goes on from DATAMU010000522.1 coordinate 3,905, forward strand.
TCCAAGAGGAAACGCCCTACAGCGTCCAGCCGCCATCGATTACGTGGATCGCGCCGGTGGTGTAGGCGGATTCGTCGGAGGCAAGGTAGACGGCCAGAGCGGCTACTTCTTCGGGTTTACCTATGCGGCCGATCGGTTGGCGAGCAATGAAATCGCGACGTGCCTTTTCGACGTCGCCGAGTGCGGCGATACGCTGTTCCAGCGAAGGCGACTCCACCGTGCCGGGGCAGATGGCGTTGACGCGCACGCCCTGCTTGATGAAATCGACCGCGAGCGCCTTGGTCAGACCGATGACAGCCGCTTTGGTGGTGCCGTAGACGAATCGATTCGGCGCTCCCTTGATGCTCGATGCGCCGCTGGACATATTAATGATGCTGCCCTTTTTGGCGGCGGCCATCGCGGGGATGAAGGCACGACAGGTGCGATACATCGACTTTACGTTGAGATCGAAGGAAAAATCCCAGTCGGACTCCGAGCAATCGAGAATGGTGCCCTGGTGGACGAAGCCGGCGCAGTTGAAAAGGATGTCGATGGCGCCAAGTTCAAGAGCGAGGGCATTTACCGCCTTGATGTCGCGTACATCGAGCAGACGCGTTTTGATCGACGGGTGCGCGGCGGCGAGTTGCTTGAGAAGCCCCTCATTAATGTCGGTCGCGAGGACCTGGGCGCCTTCGCGAGCGAAAGCGGCGGTGGTGGCGGCGCCGATGCCTTGGCCCGCGGCAGTGATCAGTGCTGTTTTTCCGTGCAGGCGGCCGGTGGTCACGGGTGAAGTTGGCTCGTTGTCATTTGGTGTAGGCCGGGTCCGCGTCGTTGCAATGGCGGGACTGGCGAGGGTCGAACTCGCAACCTCTACCTTCGGAGGGTAGCGCTCTATCCAGTTGAGCTACAGCCCCGGCGTGTTTTCCGGCGGCGTGCGCCGGAGATTGGATTCTATCGTGCATTGAGGAGCTAGTCGACAGTTGACAGTTGAAAGTCGAAAGTTTCGGAGGGATGGCACGGGATTCGCGTTGGTTGGAGGAAAGAAGGAGCACCGGTTAAGCCCATGCGACGCTCAGGAAGAGGCGGGCTTACGATGGAGTTAGCCCTTGGCGTTGTCTTTGATTTGGCGCGCCAGCTTTTCGATTTCTTCGGCGCGGCGGACCATCGCGAGCGAAAGCGTTGTGGTGGCATCGGTCTTTTCGACTTCGGCTTTGAGCTGCGTCGCAAGATCGAAAAGCTTTTCGATGTCTTTCTTGATGTCTTTCTGGCGTTGCTCGAGGAGCGCCTTCTTGGTTGCGGCGGGGGGAAGGGTCGGGTCGGAATCGTCGCGATCGCGTCGCCCCGATGAGACCTGGGCATCGCGACGGTCTGCTGTTTGTGCGACGGCCGAGGTCGCGTTTAGAAAGAGGGCGCAGGCAGCCGCGGATGCGACGCGCAAAACATTGCGCCTGGATGGATCGGCGAGGACTTTCATAGTAGCTCCTGAATCACGGCAAGGCCGGCGACCAGCGGTTGCGGCTTAGTCAATGGTATACTTTTTCTCCCGAAGAATATGACGTCAAGCCCGTTCACGTCGTGGCCTAACCTCACAATCGCCGTGGGAATTTCCATTTTGTTGACATTCGTCGCGGCGGAAGTCGCCAGTTTGTTGCTGCGACGGCTGACAAACCGGCTCGTTCGTCCGGCTACTTCGCAGGCACGAGCCGCACAGGCGCGCGAGCAGCAGAGCCGCGCGATGGCGGATCAGGTTTTTCGCGTCGCGAGTGGATTTGTATGGGCGGCGGCAATTCTCGTGGTTTTGGCGGAGCTGGGAGTAAACGTGATCCCGGCGGTGCTTGTG
>DATAMU010000523.1:0-3219 GCA_036266605.1 Candidatus Acidiferrum sp.
ATCGACGGTGCCTTCGGTAACCTGCTTGATGCCTGCACCGGAGCCGACGGACTGATAGTTGATCTGAATGTTGCCGTGGGCCTTGTGGTATTCGTCGAACCATTTGGAATAGATAGGATACGGAAAAGTGGCGCCGGCACCGTTGATGAGCAGATTGCCCTGCGAATAGAGAGAGACTGCGGTGGCAAGAGCGACGACAAGAAGAGCGGACAGCTTTCTAAGCATTCGATTTTTCTCCATCAATGCACCTGAGTGCAGTTGAGCTGAGTGTTTGACCTGAAGAGCGTTTGGGGAGTGTGGCGCAGTCTTGTTACAGGAGTGTTACAGAAGGTCGGGGATACGTTGACAGTTCACGAGGTTGGTGGAGATGGGGTCGGCCTCGTAAATATCTCATATAAAATAGGTTATCGTGATCTTAACGTTTTGAGGCGCCAGCCGGGCAACGGCAAATTCTTGCTCGTCGTGCCCCCGGAGATCAAACAGGACCAGAGGCGCTCGTTCGGTTTGAGGAGCCTCGACGATCACAAATCGCTCGCGTTCGCACGCCCGTTTATCGGCAGCTCTCTAACCGCTTTATTACCAAAGGAGCTTGAGGCCGAATTGGACTTGGCGGCTGCTGGTGGTTGTGGAAGTGATGGCGCCAGCGGTGCCGGAGACGCCGGTCGGATTCTTAGCGGATGGCGGAGTGAAAGTGATCAGGTTGGGTGTGTTGAAGTTGGCGCGATCGAGTAGGTTGAAGATTTCGGCGCGGAATTGAAGTGCGAGGCGTTCGCGCAGCTTGGTGTCTTTGAGGACGCTGAAATCCCAGGTGGCCAGGCCGGGGCCGATGTATGTGTTGCGGCCAAGGTCGCCGGCGAAACCGCTGGTGGAGGGCGGCGCGATGAAGGCGGCGGGATTAAACCATTGATTGGGATTGCCGGTGACGACTTTACCGGTGAAATCGGGATTGAGAAATGGGCGGACGGGATTGCGCGTGTCGCCGGTGTTGCTGGGGTTATAGCTAAGCTGCGGCGTGATCGGGAAGCCGGATTGCGCGGTGATGATGCTGGAGAGCGCCCAGCCGCCGATGAGGCTACCGGTCCAGCCTTCGTAGGCGCTACCGAATTGGCGTCCACGGCCGAAGGGGAGTTCGTAAAGAAGATTGACGACGCCGATGTTGCGGACGTCGAAAGTGGCGAGGCCTTTGTCGGCGGCGAGGTTAAGAGGATTGGAGACGAGGCCGGGGGCGTTGTTGGCGGTGGTCTGGTTGAGGGAGTCGCCGTCGTCGAGAGCTTTGGAGAAGGTGTAGGAGCCCCGAAGGGTGAGGCCGTGGCTGAAGCGGCGGCGAAGGTCTACCTGGAGGGCGTGGTAGGAGCTGACGCCTTCGGAAAACCAGGTCCAGGTGTTTGCGATGGCGGGGTTCGCCTTTTTTGTGCCGGCGGGAATGTAGAAGGTTCCGGCTGGAACTGGAGCGCCGGCGAGTGGCGAGCCGACGAGGAAGCCGAGAGTCGGATCATTCGTGGGGCTGGTGGGGAGAGCCGGGTTCCAAGTTGGGAATACGGCTGGGCACGGAGACGCCGGACAGATCACCGACGGAGATTCGTTGGCATCGACGCCGACGAGTTCGTGATAGCCGTGCGAGCCGACATAGCCGACGGTGATGCTGGTGTTGGGCGAGATTTCATGTTCGAGCTTAAGCGTCCAGGAGATGAGTGTGGGTGTTTTCATGTCGGGCTGGACGCCGCCGGGGACGAGTTTTGCGGTCGTTGGAATTGCTGCGGTCGGATCAATCGGAAAATTTGAGATCGGAACGGCCGGGACGCTGTAGACGGGATTGAACGGCGCATTTTGGTCGGCGCGGTAGCCGAGCGCGTCTTGCAAATCGTTGTACATACCGAAGCCGGCGCGGATGACCGTGTTGCCAAGGATGGAGAGGCCGGGACTCCAGGCGAGGCCGATGCGCGGCTGTGGAAGAACTGTTGCGTTATTCGTGGTGAAGAGATTGCCTCCGATGTGCGGGGCAGTGTTGATGATTCCGTTGGTGAAAGTGTAGTTCGAAGCGCGTTCGTGGGCCTCGTTCCACCCATTCGAATATTCGTGGCGATAACCTAGAGACACTGTGAGGTTGCGACGCAGACGAATTACGTCTTCGGCGTAGAACGCAGCGAAGGACGAGCGCCAGTTGAGCGGAGTAGGCGTCGGATTGAAGAGGAACGTGCCGACGGTGCCGCTGAGAAATTGCGTGAGGCTGCTGAAGGTGGCCTGGCCATATTGGCTGAGCGCGATATTTTCGTTGGATTGGAATTGCTGGAACCAGGCGCCGAAAGTGAGCTGGTGGCGGCCGCGCGTAAGCGTAACGCGATCTTCGAAGGTGTAGAGATTGCGCGCGATGCTGAGATTGCTGCCGTTGTTGCTGCCGGCGAGGCCGATGCTGGCTTGGGGGTTCGAAGCGGCGCTGCCTCCGACGACGACGGCGCCGACGGGAAGGCCGGCGAGGAGACCGGGAACGGTTGTGGCGGGAGTGCCGGGAGTTGGTTCGCCGCTGAAAAAATAGCCGGCGCGCGAGTAGCCGACGCGTGCCGTGTTGAGGAGGCTCGGCGAGAAGACGTGAGTCTCTTCGAGGCTGAAGACTTGTTCGCGGAGCGTGAGGATGTCGGAGCTGTAGGGATTTGCGGGAGTAGCCGTGAAGTCGTTGCCGTCATCGATGGTGTAGACGGCGGCGAGCGAATCTTTTTGGCTGAAGATGTGATCGAGACGAAGTGTGCCGAAATCTTCGCGGATGGTTTGGAGCGGGCTGCTGAAAACTTCGGCGATGCCGTTGAAGTCGGGGGCGCCGGCGGGGGCGATGGGCCACAGATTCAAGTAGGGTTGCACGCTCGCGACGGCCGACGCGCGGGACGCGGCGTCGGGGACGAATGCGGCGCTCGTTTGGTGAAGATTTTGGCGGAAGCCCTCGTAGTTGCCGAAGACGAAGGTCTTGTCGCTGCGGATCGGGCCACCGGCGGAAACGCCGAATTGATTGCGCTGGAACGGCGGAGCGGAACCCTGGTCGAAGAAGTTCGGAGCGTCGAGCGCGTTGTTGCGGAGAAATTCGTATACCGAGCCGTGAAAATTGTTCGAGCCGGATTGCGTGGCGATGATGACTTGTCCGCCGGGATGCTTGCCGAACTCGGCGCTGTAGTTGTCGCGTTGGACGTTGAATTCGCGAACGGCATCGACGCCGAGGAGTTGGCCGCTGGC
>DATAMU010000524.1:0-4801 GCA_036266605.1 Candidatus Acidiferrum sp.
GATTTCGTCGCCATGTTGCTGCACCGACAAAACATCTTCCGAGAGTGAAACCCATTGCAGCAGGTCGTTCAACGGCGCGATATCCGGATGATCGGCGTTCACCTGCGTCGTGCCGGTGACTGCACTGAGCTTGAGTCGTCCGCGACGGTCCAGCGCGAGTGCGGCACGCTCGTATGGAATCACCGCTTGCGGAGCGTTGACGATCGTCTGAAGCATGCGCTCGAGACTCAATGTCGAGGTAATTTCGTGGCTGACCGTGTTCAGCGTTTCGAGGATTTCGACTTTCCGCTCGGCCAACAACAAACCGGCGTTGTGCAGCGCGTTCGACGCCGTGCCCGCGAGGCTCGTGAGGATGAACAGATCGTCGTCGTCGAAAGTTTCGCCTTCGTTTTTGTTGATCGCTTCGACGCAGCCGACGAGCGATTCGCGATCCATCACGGCCACCGCGAGTAGCGTGCGAACGCGATCACCTGCGCCCTCACGATTACGCTCGACAAGTCGCGGATCGTTTTCGTCGGCGATGCAGACGCTTTCACCATCGTTGGAGAGCTTGCCGACAATGCCCTCACCCGATTTGAGAGTTTGTCCCTTGAAGCCGGTCGGGTCGTGACCCGCCTGATGCATCAGTTCGAGCGATTCGTCGGGATGCAGCAGCCAAATGTTCACAGCTTCACAATTCAGGATCTCCTGAAACTTTGTTGTGACCAGCGGGAGAAGCTCCTGCATCTCCAGCGTTGAAGAGAAAACTTTCTCGAGATCGTAGAGTTGCGTCAGGCGGGTAATTGAGCTGAGCGAATCATTGCGCTCCGTTTCATATTGCTGCCCGGAAACGAGCGCGGCCGCCGCCAGTGCGGAGACTTCGACAAGTGTGTCGAGCGCATCGGGCGTCGCTTCTTCGCCAAAGCACAGAACTTCCACGGCGCCGACCAAATCTTCAACCTGAATCAGCGGGACATAGCTTACCGAGTGAACGGTGCGGCGAGCGTCGATGTGGGGATAGTCCTCGCGAAGCAGTTTGGGCGCCGACTTGGTGGTCGGCTCGGAATCGCCGTCAAAGAGGTCACCCAGCAAGCCGGAGTCGGATGCGATCGCCTGCTCGTGAATCGTGGCGTCACCTACAATCGCCCGAGGCACCCAAAAATCCTCGTCGCCATTTGAGGCAATCGTGTAAACGCAGGCAGCCGAGTCTGGAACCAATTCGGCGGCAAAATTGGCGATGACACGAGCGCGTGCCGCCACTTCCTGGGCTTCGACTAACTGTTTGAAAAAAGTAGCGACACTACTGCCAGGATTTTGGCTGCTATTGGGCAACGACTACTTCCTCCGCGCCCACTCGGCGCCAGAAAACACCGACCTGTTTCTTGCTTTTTCCGCGCGGGTTAACTATTTTGTGCGCGCACTCTAACAAAGGGCTAATAGAGTGTCAACGGCTCGAACCGCGGTGCGGCCCGCTTCGTGCGGGCCGGCATTGCGCTTGTGGAAGGCGGCGGAACATGGAAGTGGAGATCAAAACCCAGAACGGCGTCAAAGTGATGAAGTTGAAGGGCAAACTCTGCATGGGCGCACCGCTCGACCGCTTCAACAGCGATATGACACAAATGCTGGCGAACGGTGAGAACAAGATCGTGCTTGATCTCGAGGAAATGCCGATGATCGATTCGAGCGGAATCGGTGCGCTGATGCGCCATCTCACCGCAGCGCGAAAAGGCGGCGGCGCGATTCGGCTCTATCGCCCGACGACGTTCACCGTACAGAGTTTGAAACTGGTGAGTCTGCTGAATCTTTTCAGCGTGTATAACGAGATGCCCGAGGCTGTCGCCTCGCTGCAGTAGATTTTTAGAGATCTCGTCTTGGTTGAAGTGAAGTGGCTGCGTTTCACGCCGCGCGGCGCTTTCCACGCCTGCCTTAGCGCTCCAAATCGACTTCGATACCCTGTGGGGGCTGCTCCCGCAGCCGCGCCGTCAGATTGAAAGTGTCGATCGGCGGAGGCGTGACACCGAAATCGGGATCCAGCGACTCCGCGTTCTTCGCGATACTCGCGACGGTCTTCGCGGCAGGGCGGGCTTGCTTCTTCACGTAGAGCACCTGGTCGGCGCGGGCCAGCATTTGCTCGGAGGTGTCAGAGTATTGATACTGCGCGATTCCTACCGAGTAGCAGACGTGGATTTTTTCACCGCTGAATTCGATTTGCGGCGTGCCGGTGCGCTCGATGATCACGTTCACTTTGTCGCGCGGGCACTCGGGCAAGATCACCAAAAATTCGTCGCCGCCGAGACGGACCGGGATGTCGCACGCGCGAATAGCGCGCTTCAAGCGGCGTGAAAATTCGCGCAGCGCCGCGTCGCCGGCCGCGTGGCCGAACTTATCGTTAATCTCTTTGAAGTAGTCGAGGTCGAACAGAACCACGGCAAGCGGATCGCCGGTGCGTTCGGCGCGCGCGATCTCTTCTTTCAGGCGCAACTCTCCGAAGCGGCGATTGTGAAGGCTGGTCAGCGGATCGAGGATCGAAAGATCATAAAGCTTGTCGGCCTTGACGCGGTGCTTGGCCACGATTTGAATCTGCCGCTGCAACACGACTTTGGTATCGCTATGGCGAATCATGGCGTTCGCGCGGCTCACGCCGATCAGAGAAATCAGCGCGCCGACAACGACCGTCGCCACCGGGCGATCACCGAAGCCGCCCTGCAAAACAAACAAGAGCACCACCGCAACCGCCAATCCCGTGATTTCGAGAATGGTGAAGCGCGTGTCTTTCTTTAAGCCGACCTCGAGTTCCTGGATGCCCTGCTGCAATGCGGCATGCTCGCTCGGCTTTTTTGAATTTCTATCGATCGCATCCGTCATGACGTCTATACCGGGTACCTGGCCCTAACCCGCACTCAGAGTTAACGTCAAATTCGTACGGCGACTTCGGCGGGTTACACCAATAGCCGCTGTGTTTGAGGGGTTCTCGCGCCGTGGCAACCGTCGGGACACGGACCCTTACCCGCTGGAGCAACGATAGCGGGCGGGTTGTCTGCTTCCTATAGGACGATGGTTGGGAGTCTTTAGCCGTGAGTACTAAGGTGAAATGCTGTGCGAATAGCGTTTAACTGCGATTGGATGGTTCTTCGATGTCGAATCCTTTCATAAATAGCTGAATACAAGAGGTTTACACACAATGATGCGTAGCGACGGATCGGACGTGGTTGACGTGCGTCCAATTACTACTACAATGTAGATTATATACTACTGGGAGAGCAAATCATGGCGGCAAAATCCGTTGCAGATTCTCGGTCTTTCGGACGACGGTCCTTCCTTTCTTCACTCGCCAGCTTCGGCCTCGCGCCGAAAGCGCGCAAATCGGAGAAGAATTCGGAACCCGTTTTCCGGTTTCTGACGCCCGAATGCGAGATACGAATGAGCGTGCAATATTTCGATAACTCGATGCTAGATGGTTTGCGTTTTCGAGATTCGATTACGAATCGCGTTTCTTGCGTATCTTCCGAAGGCAACTCCGATCCCTCGTGCCTTCAGCGATTCCATGGATCCCTCGCCGTTGCGCACTATCATTTTCGATCGCGCCTGGCCGCCGCTACGTCCACTCTGCGTTTGCGCGAACTCGTTCACACGATCGATCAAGACACGCGGATGACGCCGAGGCTTCCGTTTGAAAGGGCACTGGCTGTCGAAAGAGAGATGGCAAGCGATATTCAAGCGTTCGGTTACGATCCCGGCGATCGTAAACAGGCGGCTTCGGCAAAATCAGCATCGCTGTGGGCGATCCTGCGGCAGGACTTGTTTCTGAACGATCAGTCGTCCTCGTTTCTGACCGTGCATTGGAAACACACGTTTAACCTGATCTCGCTCGTCGATGTGATTCCTGGCGATGCGACCGAACAAGTTTCTGAGTGACGAATTCCCGCGGAACCGTTTTTATTAGTACTACAATGCAGTTTATTATATTTGACTGCTGCTGGAGCGGAGAAATCGACAGTAAGATTTGAGGATGAAAAGTAGCGGGTGAGCCTGTAAGCCGGATTTTCCAAGGCGCGTTGGAGAGAAAGAAGTTGTTTGGAATCAGCGGCGAGTGACTGTCAATGATGTCACGCGAGTCACCCTTGGCAGGATTCCTGGCACGTTTTGGGCACGATTTTTTTCATCGGAATGCAAGTATCGAATTCGCTGATTTCTCTTTCGAAACTCACGCAACGGTGCCTAGGACTCCGAACTTCAAGCCATGTGAGCATGGCTACCGTGAAGATTGAACACTCGGGCAGACGCGGTGCGATTCTCAAAAGCTGCGACAGCCTTCGCGCTCTTCTCGCGTCGCAGTCCCGCGCTGCAACCCTCGAAGCCACGCAGGCTCTCGGACGCATTCGGTGGCGGGCAGAGAGTGAGTCCGAAGAGGCACTTCCAAGGGTTGCGGACGACCTCGCCACGCTTATCGGGGAGCTAGGCAGACAGCCGGACGGAGCCGGGAATACGATCGTGAATCCCGAACGCTGGAGGCAGTTCTTCGGCGAACCGGAGTCCTGAAGAAGCACGCGTCCCCGATGGAGTTGCGACGGGTTAGGCGAGAAGCGTTCAACGCCGGACAAATTTACTTCCCTTCCGTTATGATTTGCGCCGGAATCTTCGCGATGACTTCGGGCACTCCCCGGTTTTCGCCGATGTGCCCCGTGACGCACGAGCGTTTCCCGCGATATGTCTCCTCGGGCGTCCCAAACTTTCCGCGGTCCTCACCCAAAATCACGATCGTGAATTCCTGATTTCGTCATTTCGGCACCTCCTCGAACCACACTCCCGCGGCATCCTCCCA
>DATAMU010000525.1:0-3293 GCA_036266605.1 Candidatus Acidiferrum sp.
GTTAGCGCCAGGGGAAAACTCTGGCTGCTGTCGCCGAAATAATATCGGCCCGTCAGCAAATTGTTCGTGTTGATCTGGTGATCCACCTTCGCGATCAAATTCGCGATCACCGGATTCACACCGCCCGCCGGCGCATTATTCGTAATGTCCGCCGCCGTCGGCACGCACGCCAGGCTGCTCTCCGAGCCCGACTCGCGCGTCCCTTCATAATCCACAAAGAAAAACGTCCGATCCTTCACGATCGGCCCGCCCAGCGCTCCGCCAAACTGGTTGTCGTGAAATGGATTCTCCGGAATGTGCGCTCCCGTCGCCGCATCCTGCGTGAAATTGAAAAAATTCCGCGCGTTCAGCACCGTATTCCGAAAATAGTCGAATCCCGATCCATGAAACTCGTTCGTCCCGCTCTTCGTCACGATGTTGATCACGCCGCCCGCGCTGCGCCCATATTCCGCCTCAAAATTCGATAGCACGCGCAGTTCCGCCACCGCCTCCAGCGGCAAAATCGTCGCCGGAGTTCCAAACACGCCCGCCTCATTGATCGCCGGATCGTTCCGATACCCATCATTCATATCCGTGCCGTCGAGCAAAAAATTGTTCGACCGTCCGCGCGCTCCGTTCACCGAAAACACGCCGAACGATCCCGGCGAATCCGTAATCTGATCCGGCGAACCCGCCACGCCCGGCACCAAAAAGATCAGCTTCTGATAATCGCGCCCGTTCACCGGCAGATTCGTCACCACCTTCGACTCGATAATTCCGCCCAGCGTGTTGTTCGTCGATTCGACCTGCGGCAGCGTGTCGCCCGACACCTGAATCGTCTGTGCCAGTTCGCCCGCTTGCAGCGTCACGTCCGCGCGCCGCTCGCTCGAAACTTCCACCGCAATCCCCGTCACCACCGCCTTCTTGAACCCGTTGCTCTCCACCGTCACGCTGTAATTTCCGATCGGCAACTCCGGCACCGAATACGTCCCGTCGCCGCTCGTCGTCACCACGCGCGTCAACCCGGTATCCAGATTTTTCACCGTGACATTCGCGCCGCTAATCGACGCACCCGTCGCGTCCGTCACCGTCCCCAAGATAATTCCGCGAAAACTCTGCGCGTTCGTTGTGACCGCGCACACCACCAGCATCAGCACGAACAACCCTAATTTTGCGAGTTCGATAACGCCGCCCGAGCGTCGAGGACTAGCTTTGGTAGCGCCGGCTTGCTCTGAGTCTCGAAGGGCATCCTTGCCGGCGTTTTTCACACTGTGTCGCCAATTCGTTGTCATACATCGACACACCGTCTCCACTCCGCGGACATCCCTCTTCATAGACTCTCCTCGCGAACCCTCAGCTCGCATCAGCCCTCAGATCGTTCGAACGCTCAACCCACTCACGCCCAACGCAAAAGCAAAGCTCGCAACACTGCGATCTCTGCTTCAACAAAAACGCAGGCCTACACCGAGCCCACACTCAATTTGCATTACGATTCGGCCCCCAGGATTTCCCGGCGCACCCCTTGGTTCGCACACCGGTCGGGACCACTCGACACTGCCCTAAACAGTAACCGCCCAAACTCAACCCCGTCAAGCAATCGCGCTCAATTCCGTTCGATGTTTGCGGATCGCTCCGTTCAATGTTTTCGGATCTCACCGCTCAATGTTTGTGGGTCGCCCCGTCGAGTGTTTGTGGGTCGCGGTTTCAACCGCGACATAGATCTCAGCCGGTGACGGGGCTTCAGCCCCTGAAGTACCCGCTACGCTCGTCTCCAACCCCGCCACCTCTACAAAACATTTTGGAGTGCAGTCTCTCGACGCCGCTTTTGACCAATTCCTCCAAACGCATAATTCTCCGCCGCCACGTACTGCCCCCGCATGGATGTCCACTCCCAGAATCGCTCGTGGCGTTCGCCTTCATGTAGAGCGACTTGCTGGCGACAGTAGTTCTAGTGATCATCCGCTCGCTCGTCGCGATCCGAATGCACATTCCGTAGGGTCCGCAACGCCGCGGATCTATAGCTCTGATTCTTTCTTCCCTTTCGACTTTCAACTTTCGACTGTCAACTTCTTCGCTCCCCCTGATACACCCGCCAAGCAAAAATCTCGCGAATGTTTCTACTCCATTCCCCTAGGACACCAGTCCTATTGGTCCCCTCTCCCCCAACTCTTAGAATCTCCTCATCATGATCGAATCAACAGAATTCCTGAGCCGCCTCGCCGCTCAGCTCAAACTCAACAAGCAACCCGCGGAACGCCGCGCCGTAGACAAATTGCTCAACCAAGTCGCCGACAAATACGAAGACGGCCGCTACGCCAACCGCTGCGACGCCGAACGCGACCTCCGCGACCTCGTCGACAAAATCCCCACCCCCAAACCCGTCGCCGCCTAACCGCCGATTCCGTTGTAGGGGCGCAGCACGCTGCGCCCCATGTCCGCGAGATCGGTCCGCACGCCGTCGCCCGCAACACCAAACATCCCTAATCACAATCTCCACCCACCCCATCCCCAAAAATCGCCGCGATTTCCGATTAATCTCTCGCCGTAACCGATTGCCCGCAATGCACTTCCCTGTTAAGGCAGAGTTTGCCCTCAATTATTTTGACGCCCCCGCCACCCTCCCCCACTGTGTCCGTGTCAGCGCAGTTCTCGAAGCCTTTCGACCCTTTAGGAGGATGCTCCATGCGTCTCAGCGCCAAAACCCCGAACCTCGCCGCCAAGCTCACGAAGCTATCTGCGGCTGCCGTTCTGGTCGCCCTGCTCAGTCCCGCAACTCGATCTCAGCAATCCGCTCCCAATCCAGGAACCGATCCCAACAATGCTGCCGTCCAGATCATCAGCAACTCCCAGTTCAATCAGATGGTCTCCAGCGGTGAGCTCAAACAAAACAATCCCGTGACCGTCCTTGAGCAATTCATCGGTCACGTTCTTCAGGACCTCAAGAACGGCGCGACCGTCCAGAATTTCATCCGGAAGAACCCAAATATTCCCGGCTATGCCCAACTCGTCGCCGCCGCTCCCAAGAATCCCAACATTCACCCCACGCTCGACGGCAACTATCGCACCGTCCTCACCTTTAACGGCGTCACCCAAACCATCGAAACCTTCGGTCCCAGCGCCAAACTCGGCGCCTTGGCAGGCAGCATCACCGCCTCCACCGATCCCCAAAAGCAACTCGCCCTCTACAACCTCGCCTATTCCCAATACGCCACCACCTACAGCCAGCTCTGCAATACCAATCTGCCTCCGCCAACTCAAACCGACATTCCGCCTGGTCAGATCGATCAGCAACCCTCCCTGTGCCAGCAGCTTGT
>DATAMU010000526.1:0-5944 GCA_036266605.1 Candidatus Acidiferrum sp.
GCCGAGCAAATAGCTCGGCGTGGTCGCCGGAATGTTTTTCGATCATAGCGGCGATTCAGAAAATCGCCGCTGTTTTTTTCGTTTGCCTCCAAAACAACTGAACGCCTGAAAATGAAAATTGAGCCTCAGGTTTCGGCGTCGGCGGTGCGGACGCTGGATGGGGCGCCACGGTGTTTGCGTTTCCATTCGTGGTCGTGGCGCAGGCGGGATTGGTGTTTTTTGACCTGGGATTCGAGTTCGGAAAAAGCTTTTTTGCAGCAGGCGCGGACGTTTTCGGCGGTAGCGGAGGCGTGAATCTTTCCCGTGGGCAGCGACAAATTCAGCGAAAAAGTGTGATCCTGAGTGTGCTGGCTTTGCGAGAAAACTCCGTGAAGCACGACGAGATCGGGATCGTAGGTTTTGAGCAGCCGATTTAATTTTTCAACGGCGTGCGCGGTGTCGGCCTCGACTTTGGGATCGGCGTGCTTGTGGCTGATGGAAAGGTTCATGCATGCACCTGTGGGATGAATTTGCGTCGGGAAGGGTGGCGCAGATTGAGGCGTCGCGTCGGGGTGATGGACCGTTACGCCGCATTGAGGGTTAGGATAGCGCCGCGGTTGGTAGGCGGCAATCGTACTTCGGGTGCGACTTGTCGTGTTGGTGCTGGGTTGTGCGAGCGCGATGGTGAATTGAGCTTCGATTGGAAAAAGGACAGGAAAATTCGCTGATCACGGCTGGCGCGAGGACGGAGGTGCGCGTTGGACCGGCGGGCTGGTCTTACACGGACTGGTCGGGATATGTGTATCCGGCGCGGCGGGCGAAGGGATTTCACGAAGCGACGTATCTGGCGGAATTTTTCGACACGATCGAGATCAACACTTCGTTTTATGGGCCGATGCGTGCGGATCACGCGAAGTTGTGGGTGGAGCGCGTGGCGGCGAATCCGCGGTTTTTGTTCACGGCGAAATTGTGGCAGAAGTTCACACACGATCCGGTGACGACGCGCGAGGATGAGCGCGTGGTGCGCGAGGGATTCGACGTGTTGCGCGGCGCGGGGAAACTGGGCGCGGTGCTGGCGCAGTTCCCTTTTTCGTTTCATCGCAACGCGGAAAATATGGTGGGACTGACGGTGTTGTTGCAGCGGTTCGCGGATTATCCGCTGGCGGTGGAGTTGCGGCATGCGTCGTGGAATGCGCCGGAAACTTTTGCGATGCTGCGCGAGTATGGGGCGGCGTTTTGCAACATCGATCAGCCGATTATTGGGAGGTCGATCGAGCCGCGGGATTTTGTGGTTGGGGCTGAGGGAGGGAGAAAAGATTTCGGAAAAGGACAACGCAGAGACGCAGAGGGCGCCGAGGTTCGCGGAGAGTTGGGTGGCGCTGGCGACGACGAGGAATTCGATCCCGGGTTGCCGGCGGAGGGGCGCGCTGCGACGGCGGGATTTGCGGTTGCGCCGATTGGGTACATTCGGTTGCATGGGCGGCGGTACGACACTTGGTTTAGCGACGATCCGGCGATGCCGCCGTTTGAGCGGTACAACTATTTGTACTCGGCGGAGGAGTTGGCGCCATGGGCTGGGCGGGTGCGGAACGAGAGCGCGGTCGCGCAGAAGGTTTTTGCGGTGACGAACAATCATTATTTGGGGAAGGGTGTGGTGAATGCGCTGCAGTTGCTGAGCATGTTGAAGGGGGCGAAGGTGAATGTGCCGGAGCCGCTGCGGGCGAAGTATCCGGAGTTGGAGAAGATTGCGGACAGGCCGGTGGAGCGGCCGACGCTGTTTCCGATGGGGTGAGGGCGGCCGTTTGACCGAGCGGGGGGCTGTGTGGCGGGCGGCGATTCCCGAAATGGGACGAAGAGGGGTATACCCCCTATGTTTTTTCAAAGAGTGCGCAAGTAGATTTGTTTTGTTGGAGTTGCGGAAAGCAGCCAAAAACAAGTGTGTGCAATCGCATGAAACTACGGGAGTTGCGGGAGTGCGTACTCGACTAACGGCAGGGTTTATTCGAATGGGATGAGGCGTCATCTAGGATGATAACCTGAAGGTAACGATTTGTCAAGGTGTGTTTACCCTCTAGGTAATTCGAACGGCACCATGAAGCTGCTCCGGAATCGGCGGTGAGTGATTTGGCTCCATAGGCGATTCAGTGACGAATCGGAGTGTTCGAATCCGCGAAGCGTTGAAGCTGGGTTTTCTCGGTTTTGTTTCCCGGTCGCGAAGACTGCCACTATTTCCAATGGTCTAGAATCCGGCGTTCTGTGCTGCGTGTTTCCGTCAGAGCGTGATGTAGAAGAGGGACGGGAAAAACGCCCTAGACCGGCTAGAAACAGCTTGATTAATCTGGTGTTAATCTCCCCAGCAGAACAATCTTTATCGGATTCGGATCGTTTTCCATTCCCGAGGAAATCGCGACGACGGAGTCACCGTGGATTACGCAGGAATTTTTAGTTCTGCGCTTGTGTCCTTGACCAGGAACAAGATGCGCAGCTTGCTGACGGTACTCGGAATCACGATAGGTATTGCAGCCGTGATTTGCGTGGTGGCCATCGGAAAGGCTGGCCAAGCGCGGGTGGAGCAACAGTTAAACAATCTCGGAGACAACTTTGTCTGGATAGAAGCGGGCGGACGAGCCGTGAATGGAGTGCGAACCGGCACACATGATACGAAAACGTTGACAGTCTCAGATGCCATCGCCGTCAAGAATCAAATTTCGATCATTAAAAGCGTGTCGCCGAACGTCGATGATCCAGTCCAAGTCGTCTACGGCAACCAGAACTGGCACACGTCCTATCGCGGAGTCTCGCCGGAATACTTCGACATCAAGCGATGGTTCGTAGATCAAGGTGCAATTTATTCGCAGGACGACGTGGAGCGTGCGGCGGATGTATGCGTAATTGGCAGGACGGTTCGCGAACAGCTATTTGGGACCGAAGACCCAATCGGCAAGGTGATGCGAATCAATAGCATCCCTTGCAAGGTTGTGGCAACACTGCAACCGAAAGGGCTGTCGCTCTCAGGACAAGATCAGGACGACGTGGTCATCCTGCCGTACACGACGGCTCAAAAGAAAATAAAAGGGATCACGTGGCTCGACGACATTCTGTGTTCAGCCGTATCGCAAGACTCCATCAAGGTTGCGGGACAGGAAGCAACGGCGCTGCTTCGCGATCGGCATCATTTGCGGCCCGAGGAAGAAGACGACTTCAACATTCGGAATCCTGAAGACATCATTCAAGCGCAACTCGATGCCAGCAAAACACTGACGATTCTGCTTATCGCGATCGCTTCGGTTTCTCTGATCGTTGGCGGCATTGGAATCATGAATGTAATGCTGGTTTCTGTGACCGAACGAACCCGCGAAATCGGAGTGCGGGTCGCGGTAGGCGCCACTGAGGAAGCAATCCAGTTGCAGTTTCTCGGAGAATCCGTGGTGCTAAGCCTTGTCGGCGGAGCGGCCGGTGTGCTGTTTGGAATCGCCGGGTCGTATTTGGTGGGGCAAACGCTGAAGTGGCCAATCGAAATGTCAGTGGAATCGATCGTGGTGGCGGCGGTGTTTTCGATCGCGGTAGGCGTGTTTTTCGGCTACTACCCTGCCCGAAAAGCGTCCCTGCTCGATCCAATCGAGGCGCTGCGATACGAGTAAGGCGTTCGTGAATGGATTGTGGTGTCAGGTCGCCAGATGAATAAGAGCAAATGGATGATCGGCGGTGGTGTTGCCTTAGCTGTAGCGGGAGTCATCGCCTTCGGGTTGACTCGCGACACGCCGGTGCAACATTTTACGGCCAAGGTAGAGCGGGGCGAAATTAACGATGTGGTCGAGGCTACCGGCACGATCAACGCGGTCATCAACGTGCAAGTCGGATCGCAGGTTTCTGGCACCATCGCAAAGTTGAATGCTGACTTCAATTCCCGCGTCCATAAAGGGGATATAGTCGCGCTTATCGATCCTGCTTTGTTCAAAGGCGCGTTGCAGCAAGCGACGGCGGACCTTGAGAATGCCAAGGCAAACCTAAGCGCCGCTCAGGCTAATCTCGAAAAAGCAAGAGCGTCGATGGTGCAGACGAAGGCCGACTATAGCCGCGCGGCAGGGCTATTTCAGTCAGGCATCGTGAGCCAGCAACAACTCGACGTCGCAAAGGCAAACTTCGACTCCGCAAATGCAGGCGTGAACGGTGCGGTGGCGAGCGTAACGCAAGCCGAGGCCCAGGTCAGCCAGAAGAAGGCCGCGGTCGAAGTGGCTCAGACAAACCTGGACTACACCGTAATTCGCTCGCCGATTGATGGCACGGTTGTGGCGCGAAACGTCGATGTGGGACAGACGGTTGCCGCTTCGTTGCAAGCGCCGACAATTTTCACCATCGCGCAAGACCTAAGCAAAATGTGGGTCTATGCAAAAACCGATGAGTCGGACGTGGGAAACATCCGGGTCGGCAAACCGGTCACATTCAAGGTAGATGCCTTCCCGAAAGACACATTCCACGGGGCTGTCAGCCAAGTTCGCATGAATGCCACGACCGTCCAGAGCGTGGTGACCTACGACACGATCATTGAATTCGCGAACCCTGAGTTAAAACTGTTCCCAGGAATGACTGCGTACGTCACGATTCCGGTTGCAACGGTTGAGAACGCGTTGAAACTTCCGAACACGGCGCTAAGGTACAAGCCGCCGATGACTTCCGAAGAGATTCTCGCGGTCTACAAACAATACGGCATTGATGGGAACGGGAGGCAGGCCGCAAATGCCGGTTCAGAAATAGTCGAGGCTTCCGAACGGCCGAAATCGGAAACACAGAGCTCCGCTCACGTCGCGAAGACTGACACGGCTGTCGTTTGGAAGCTTGGCGCAGACAATGCCCTGGTTCCTGTGAAAGTCTCGCTCGGAATCACCGACCATGAGTTCACTGAAATCCTAGGTGTTGCGAAGGGCGAACTGAAAGATGGGGACGCGTTAGTGATTCGTTCCCTGGTTCCGAAAAATCAAGGACTCGGGACGCTGCGGCGCTAGAGCCGATGGACTCCGTGAAGGCATGCCAGTAACCCCTGTAATACAAGTCGAGGAGCTACACAAATACTATGAATTGGGTGAAGCGCGCGTACACGCGCTTCGCGGCGTCAGCCTCAGTGTGGAGACCGGGGCTTTCTTGGCAATCATGGGTGCAAGCGGCAGCGGCAAATCGACTTTCATGAATATTTTGGGATGCCTGGATAAACCGACGTCCGGCGAGTATGAATTGGAGGGGATCGATGTCAGCAAGCACGACAAGAAGGCGCTTGCTCATATTCGAAATCAGAAACTCGGCTTCGTTTTTCAGGGATTCAATTTATTAGCGCGAACGACCGCGCAGGAGAACACAGAGCTACCGACGCTCTACACGAAGATTTCAAGAGTCGAGCGAGAGAAGCGCGCTGCCGATGCTCTGGCAATGGTAGGACTAGCTGAACGGGCGCATCATTTTCCGTCACAGATGTCAGGCGGGCAGCAGCAGCGCGTGGCAATTGCGCGAGCTTTGGTGAATCGTCCGTCGATTCTGCTGGCTGATGAACCGACCGGAAATCTCGACAGCCGCACTTCCGTCGAGATCATGGACATTCTTCAGAAGCTGAACGACGACGGGTTAACGATCGTCCTGGTTACACACGAACACGACATTGCGCAGTTCGCGAAAAGGATTTTGGTGTTTCGCGATGGAAAAGTCCGAAAGGACGAAGTGGTCGCGAACAGGCCGAGGGCCGGTGAAGTTTTGAAGACACTACCAACGTTGGACGACTAGCCTTCATTCAAAAGTTGGTTGTAAGAAGCGCAGAGTTTCTCCGCAGAGCTAATTCAGGGTGCGGGCGAGGCGGAGGCCGAGGCCGCCGCTGCGGTAGGTTTCGAGCGTGGTTCCGGGGGCGGGAGCGTAGTTGCGGAAGGCGGAGCGAATCATGCTGGGAGGATCACCCCAGTCGCCGCCTCGGACCATGCGGTAG
>DATAMU010000527.1:0-4039 GCA_036266605.1 Candidatus Acidiferrum sp.
AAAGCGCCGACAGAATTCGACACGACATTTTTTCGCGGTATTCCATCGGAGAACGTGCAATGAAGCCCCCCTATGAAGTCGAACAAACGAGCCGAAAGCCATCGGCGAACTGGCAGAGGCGTACGGCCGTAGCTACGACCGCTGTCGCGGCGGCACCGCCTCGATCGCTCGGCATCGGACGCGCGATTCGCAACGAATGGTTGGCGCTTGGCGCGGCGTGCGGACCTTTTGAATGGCTGGCGCTCGGCTACTTCGCCGTGAGCAGTATTTTGATCGCAGCCTTTGCTGAAAATCTGGCGCATCCGGCGCGCTTGCTGGCGACACGCGCTTGCGTTGTCGGGCTGATTCTCTTGCTTTGCCGCGGCGTGAACATTCTCATTCCAGACAATGCGAATCCAGCGACATTCACGCAGAAGTTCTGGCATTTCTGGCGGCATTGGTATCCGCATCTTTTCTTTCTGTTTTGCTTCGAAGAGCTTGCACACCTCGTTCATCTGGTCGTGCCGACGTGGCAGGACGCAAAACTGATCGCGTTCGATTTCTGGTTGACGGGCGTGCACCCTTCGATCTGGCTGGAGCAATTCACGACACCGTTTCGCAACGACTTCATGCAGTTCACGTATTTCACTTACTTTACGTATCTGCTGATTCTGGGCGGGATTTTGTACTACCGCAAAGATTGGAGGGCGTATTGGTCGGTGATGACGTACTCGATGGTGGCGTACTCGATCGGCTACATGATCGCGATGCTGTTTCCGATCGAGAGCCCGTGGTTTTCGATGGCGGGTATGTGGCACGGAGAATTGCGCGGCGGGCCGTTCACGGCATTGATCGGATTTATCGAGCACTATGGGCGCGTACGCGGCGCGGCGTTTCCGTCGGAGCATGTGGCGGGATCGTTTGCTGCGTTGTGGGGAGCGTGGAAGCATCGGCGGTGGCTGTTCTGGACATTGTTGCCGCTCGTGTTGTGCATGTGCGTTTCTACGGTTTATGGACGGTATCACTATATTGCGGATATTTTTGGCGGGATTGCGACGGCGACGATTGGATATTTTGTGGGTGGGTGGATTATGAGGAAGAGTGAGGAGAGGGCCGAGCGGATGGCGTTGGCGATGGGTCGCGTCGAAGGGTGATGAAGAGGTTGACAGTCGAGAGTTGAAATCGAAAGGGAAGAGAAGGAAAGAAAAATCTAACGCAGAGGCGCAGAGGGCCGCGGAGTTACGCGGAGAAATTTGCGCCACATTGGCATCTAAACCCCGCGATCTGGTAAAAAATCGCGGGTACAGGGTGAATAAGGATCGGTTCGCGTCAGGGCGAACGCTGAGATCCTTCGCTGCGTGAACCGACGCGTTCGCACAGAAGCGAACGCGAAAAGCAAAGGCATCGGTTCACTTCGCTCAGGATGACGGGCTTTTAGAGTGGCCGCGGAGCGAACTCCGCCTCTACAAACGGCGAAGACTTCAAGACGCGGAGAACTTGCGGACATGGGGCGCAGCGTGCTGCGCCCCTGCACATTGTCGGAAGAATTTGGAAAGCTAGAAGATTTTTTCCTGGTGACGCAGATTCCCGAAGGTACCGATGTTGGCAATGATGAAGGCGACGCGGAACTGATTGTCAGTCCGGACCTGGCCGAGTTCGAGGCGGCGATATTCGAGGGCCAGGCCGCAGCAGCCGCCGTTGTAGCTGACTTGCACGAGCTGGTTTTGCAGCGCGTGATTGGTGAAGTCGTAGCTCACGCCCGTCGTGATGTTGAATCCTTTGCGCGTTTCGCTGCCGTAACCGATCAACGTGCGAATCTGATTTGATTTTGGCTGAAGGATCAGCGGATCGGCGTCCAAACGGAAATCCGCAATCGTCGCGAAAAATTCCTTGTACGGTTTGATCTTTGCCAATGTACCGACGGTGATGAGCTGACCGCCATCGCCGCGTTGCGTGTCGTATTCCAAAATCTGCTCGAAATCGAGCGGCCCACCTGGCGTGACCTTGAAATCACTGATTAGCGGAGACCAATGGCGCGGCGCGTCGGCGAATGCGAACGGTGAAATATCGTCGAGGGTTTGAAAGACGTTGCGAGCGCCCGTGACAAGCGCGCCGCCGAATGTCGGATCGAAAAAGTGCTTCTGCACCAGGCTCCAAGTGATCAATTCCTGTGGCTGGTCGTCGCCATTTTTGACGAAAAGGCGTTGCGTGACGCCGTACTGCATTTCGTTCGTGTCGGTGAGCGTGGAGTCGGAATCGAAGCGAATGAGCTGAGAGAAATCGTGGATCCCCGTGACGTAGTGATAGGCGAAGCTCGGCTCGATGGTGTGTTTGTATTTTTTCTTGGAGCCGGACTTTTGAAAGTAACGCTGAATCACGGGTAGACGAAAATCGATGCCGAACTCGCCGTCGTTGCGGGAAATGGAGGACGCGCTGAGGACCGGCGTCGTGAGAATCGAGCCGGGCAAGAGCGAATCGCCGTAATACGCGGTGCGAAACGCCGCAGTCGCGGTGACGTCGAGCCACGGACCGAAATGCAACGGCACAGTCATGCGCGGCGCGAACTCGAGGCGAGGAACAGCGCCGGGCGTGTCGATGACGCCGTCATTGCGATGCAGAGCGCCCGCGAACGCGTCGAAGCTGAAATAAACAGGAATATTGGCAAATGGCGAGCGATCGACGGAGCTGAAGCGAGCCTCCGGAGCATTGCGCAGCGAAACCGTGGTCTGAACAGGATTTACGGTGAGGAAGCTGTTGTCGTTGAGCGCGGCGACGTTGAAGCTGTAACCGTTGAAATTGTGGGTGACGAAAACCGAACTGCGAACTTCGGAATTGATGGCGTCGCCGAACGTGTCGGCAAATGCGAGGCGAAACGTGAGCGACGACAATTCGTTCCAATCGGCGACAAAGCGCCAATTGTTCTTGAGATTGGAGACGACCTCGACCTGCTGTTCGTGACCGCCTTGTGAGACAAGCTCAGTGGTTTGCGTGGGCAGACCGGGATTGATGACCGTGGGCACGCCGCGATCGATCACGCCGAAATAGCTGTAGTTGATGGAAGTGTTTTCCCACGGCTTGGCGCGGAAATGTCCGCGTTCGGCGGAACCGCGGCGGCTGAGGTATTCGGCGCCGAGCGTGGTATCGAGCCACGGCGTGGGCGCCCAGTAAAACGCGTCGCCGAGGACCACGCCTTTGCTGCTGCTGTTGCCAATGATGGGGATGAGGAAACCGGATTCGCGGACTTTCGTTCCGGCGGGAGCGGTGGCGTACGGAAGCCAGACGAGCGGAATTTTTACGAGACGGAAATTCGAGTTGACGAGCGCTACTTTTTTATCGACGGTGACGCGCGCGTGTTGTGCGAAAAATTGCCAGCGGGGATGCTCGGGATCGCAGACGGTGATCCACGCGGACGAGAGGATGTAGAGGTCGTTGTTGTACTTTTCGACGTTTTTGGCTTCGAAGTAGAGCGGATTTTCTGTGATGAGGACCGTGGGATTGGGCTTGCGGTCGATTTTGATGAAGCCGCGAACATTGGTGAAGGTGCCGCGACCGGTGCTGACGTTGTAGTGGGCTTCGTCGGCTTCGAGGTGCTGATTTTCGTAGTCGAAAATAATGTGGCCGCGGGCGACGGCTTCGTCGGTCTGATCGTTGTACTCGACGTGGTCGGCGCGGAGGCGTTGGTTGCCGTAATGAATGTCGACGGCGCCGTCGGCAGTGGTGGTGTCGCCGCTGCGTGATTGCGGGCCGCTGGAGGAAAGCTCGGCGACGCCGCCTTTGGGTGGCTTACGAATTTGCTGGGCGCGCGTCGAAGAAAGGCCGAAGAGTGTCAGCGCCGCCACAATCGCGAACGCGAAGAACGCGGTACTGGGCGCCGTCGAAAGAGACTTGGGGCGAGGCGCGGAAAAATTCCGGGCACTGGAATGGCAATTCACGCTCAGCATTCAATCAAAAAATGGCGATCAGTTGAGTCGGCCAATCATCGGGTTTCGTAAAGGCAGTTGGAAGCCTAGCACGGTTCGCGGGATGTCTCAGACGAGCCGAGATTTTGCATCTTGTGTGC